>JBAXCL010000023.1:0-11763 GCA_037141515.1 archaeon | reverse complement strand
GAAACATAAAAATAAGGCTTTTCATAGAAATCTAAGAGGATTTCTACACCGCCCAAGTGATGCATAAGCATTTTAACTTCAAATGCATTTTTTTAGTTTAGTAATTATTTATGAAAGGAATTCAATTAATCAAAATAAATTATTTTAAATTTAAAGGTGATTTTGTATGACTCTAGATTATGTTAAATCAAAAATTCGGGCGATTCCTGATTTTCCAAAGAAGGGCATTATGTTTCGCGATATTACTACTCTTCTAAAGGATTCCAAGGGGTTTAATTTTGTAATTGATGAATTTGTTTTGCGTTACGAAAAAATGGATGTTGATTTTGTTGTTGGGATTGAGAGCAGGGGTTTTATTCTTGGCGCGGCGTTAGCGCATCGTCTTGACGTTGGTTTTATTCCTATTAGAAAAAAGGGCAAGCTTCCTGCTGAAGTAATTCGCGAAGAGTATTCTTTAGAATATGGCACTGATGTTGTTGAAATGCATAAGGATGCACTCAAAAAAGGAAATAAGGTTTTGCTTGTGGATGATCTTTTGGCTACTGGTGGAACCGCTTGTGCGGCGTGTAAGTTAATTGAAAAAATGGGTGCGATTATAGTTGAGTGCGCTTTTGTAATTGACTTACCTGATTTGGGTGGTAAAACAAAGCTAGCACCTCACAAAGTTTACGCAATGGTTGAGTTTGAGGGTGAGTAAAGTACATGAAGAATCAGCAGGAGTATCAATCAAAGCATTTGCAACATTGCGAAGTGCCAAAAACATAAAATGTTTGCAATGAGGACATAGCAAATACTTTTACATTTGCCATGCGCCAAGAGGCATTAAACCCATTTTGTTTGAATAAAACCAAGTCGCTTGAAAATGCTTTGAGAGGGGAGAGGGTAGAAAGAGTTGTTCACGCTATTGAAAACGGGCGAAGAATTAGGAAAAGAACAATTAAAAAGAATGGAGCGGTTAAGTTTGGAGTAAGAAAGGCAATTGGAACAAAAAGAAGAATATAATTCGAGGTTGATTTTTATGATTGGTCTTATTGGTGGTTCGGGTCTTGAGGACCCAAAAATTTTACAAAATTCAGAAGAGATAGTAATTGAGACTCCGCATGGTGCGCATTCGCCGATTAAGATAGGAACTATTAACCAAGTTAAGGTTGCTTTAGTTTCGCGCCATGGATATAAACATGAATTTTCCCCCACCAAAGTCCCTTACAAAGCGAATATTTTTGCACTTAAAATGCTTGCGTGTAAAGCAATTATTGCTACGAGCGCGTGTGGTTCGCTTAGGGAGGATATTGCCCCCGGAACTTTTTCTTTCCCTTCACAGATTATCGATAGAACAACTTTACGCGATCAGAGTTTTTCTACTTGCGGGGATGTTATTCACGAATCCATGGCTGAGCCGTTTAATGCAAATCTAAGAAATATTCTTGTTCAAACCGCAAAAAGGATTGATTGCGCGTATGGTTCTAAAACAACTTTGATTACTATTGAGGGCCCAAGGTTTTCCACTCGCGCAGAGAGCGAGCTTTTTCGTAGCTGGAATTGCGATTTAATTAACATGACTACTGTACCTGAAGTTTTTCTCGCAAAGGAAATGAAACTCCCTTACCAAGTAATTAATTTGGTTACGGATTATGATTGTTGGCATGAGGGAAAGGTAGCAGTTACTTTTGATGAGGTAATGCGGATAATGCAAAAGAACTCTGAGAAAGTAAAAAAATTGATTATTGAAGCACTTCCGGAAATTGAGAAGAATTTTTGATGAGAAAGTAGTGCAAAGCAGAGTATATACAAATCAATTTGATTTTCAAATATTAGTGAACTATTTTTGATTTTCAAATTAGTTGATTATTTTTTGATTTTTTAATAATGATTATCTATGAATAAAATCCGTCAAAGAAAAAAGTTTTTCGCAAAACTAGCGGAATTTACAAAAAGACTAATGGACCGTGGGATGGTGCTTTGGTAGATTGGCTCAATTAATTCATCAGCATCCAATTTAATTCAAATCACTAATGAACTCAAAAGCAAGACACTGAAAATCCAATGGTTTTTAGTTGTTGCAAAATGGGAAAAATCGATTTTATTTTGTTTATTTGATATCACTCAAAAAAAGAACTAAATTAACCCATCTTATTGTTTAACCCAGCCCATTGCTATTAGCGGTCCATTTCCTGAAGGATTTGTTTTTACTCTTAAAGTAACTCCTGTTTCACAGCCGCAAGCCGCACAGTTAACCCCAGTATCTTGAATTACAGTATATTCAAGCACTTGAACCCCTTGAGTTTCAAGGAAACTCCTTACACTCGCTTCATTTATGTCTTCCCCAAAGGCTTCGGTTTGGCATTGTTTAAGTTTTAGAGCGTACCAATCCTGAATTTGAGTAACTTTAATTTGCGCGGTTCCTTTTTCTGGTTGAATGCTAAGTAATTCTATTTTGTATCCATTGGCTTGTGAAGCATTCACTGACCCATCAATAAAGCCAATTGTTTTCACCTGTCCTGATGCTGAAGGTGAGGCGTAGGTAATAGTTTCTATTTTAAAAACTTTTGCAACATTACTTGGAGAATCGCTACCAAATACCTCAGAGAATGACTGTACTGATAATTGAATTAGGTTATTGTCTGAAATGTATTTTGGGCTATCAAGAAACGATTCCTTGTTCCACTTTATTTCAAATGGTTTGTCGAATGAAAACGTATTTCCATCAGTTACTGGCGCGGTGCATCCAAAGAATATTGCTAGTGCCATCAACGCAAGTAAAATTACTGCAAATTTCATAAAAGTAATATTGACTAACCAGCATATAAATCTGGCGAAAACATTAGCCCAAAACCAAATATTACTTTTGCCGCAAAATTAGTGTTAGAAATCAGTTTTGCTTTTTCTCTTTTGGCATTTCGTATTTCCCAATTAGTGTTCCTTTGGCAAGTATATGTCCTTTCATTGCTTCTTCAACTTTTACTTTTCCGGTAAAATTAACTAAATTAAGCATTGTGTCTAGTGCGAATACTTTGAAGAAGTATCTGTGTGTTCCTCGTGGTGGGCAGGGTCCGTGCCAGTCTCTCATTCCTGCGCTGTTTACTCCTTGTATTCCTGGAACTTTTCCTTCTTCTATAATTCCTTTTGTAGAAATATTCCATACGAGCCAATGGTCCCATGTTCTTCCAGAAGCGTCAGGGTCATCTACAATTAGAACTAAGCTTTTTGCAGTTTTTGGAATTTCTTTAATCTCTAAGGGTGGGCTAACATCTTCGCCTTCGCAAGTAAATTTATCAGGTATTCTTTCATTGTGCTTAAATGCGGAGGAACTAATCAATAACTTTTTTTCTTTAACCATAAACCAACTCACCAGAATTGAACACTAATTAAGGTATGGAAAGGCTTAAGTGAGTTTCTAAAAAAATAAACAAGCCAAAAGCCCCTAATTTTGAATTTATTTACAATTGTATTTTTGAGAACATTCGGCTCCCAATTAGCATTATTACGATAACAATTACTAAGAGTACTGCAAAGTCAGTAAATAATCCAAATTGACTTACTCCTGTTAGTGCCCCGCGCATCCCATCTACTCCGTAACTTAAAGGATTTAATTGAGTAACTGTCGCTAGCGGTCCCGGTAGTTGGTCTACTGGGAAGAGTGCGTTTGAGAGGAAGAATAGAGGCATTATTATGAAATTAATAATTAATTGGAATCCTTGCATATCTTCTAACTTCGATGCTATTGCAGTCCCTAGTGAGGTGAATAGTAACGCAATTAGGAACATGAATATTATTGCGATTGGTATCATCCACAAGTTTGCTATTTGAAAGCCCATTAGCATTGCAATTCCTAGGACTATTACTCCTTGGAATACTGATACGCTTGCCCCGCCTAGTGTTCTTCCAAACATTATTTTTGTTCTATTTACTGGAGCAACTAGTGTTTCTTTTAAGAAACCAAATTGCCTGTCATAAATTACTTCAATTCCTGAAAACATTGCTGTAAAGAGTATGCTCATTGCAATTATTCCTGGTGCCAAGAATTCCAAATAATTTCCTCCGCCGGCTTTTGCGTATATTGCACCAAATCCAAATCCAAGTGCGATAAGGAATAGTATTGGTTGTCCTAGTGCTCCAACTATTCTTGCGCGCGACCGAAAGTATTTCTTGACTTGTCTTAGCCACAAAATGTATACTGGCGAATTCATGTAGCTCACCTTCTACCCTCTTGAATTCTTCGCATTTGTCTTAAACCATCTATTGCGTTTGCTCCTTCGTCCCTGATTGCGTGTCCAGTTAAGTCAATGAATGCATCTTCTAGATTTTTCTTTTTAGTTTTCTTCTTTAGTTCTGAAGCAGTTCCTTGAGCCACTATTTTCCCATGATCGATTACTGCTATTCTGCTAGAATACTTTTCAGCTTCATCCATGTAATGTGTTGTAAAGAATACAGTAATATTTTCACTTTTGTTTAGTTCGTTAATATACTCCCATATGTGGTTTCTTGTTTGCGGATCAAGTCCGACTGTCGGCTCGTCAAGGAAAAATATTTTGGGGTGGTGGAGTAATCCGCGTGCGATTTCAAGTCTTCGCTTCATTCCTCCGGAGAAGTGTTTTACTAAATCATCTTTTCTGTCCCATAGTTCTGTTACTTTCATTAGTTTCTCAATTCGTTCTTTTCGCAAATCTTTTGGCACATCATAAAGCACTCCGTGAAATTCTAAATTTTCATAAGCAGTTAAATCTTCATCAAGGCTTGGGTCCTGAAATATTATTCCAAAGCTCTTTCTAACATTATCAGAATCCTTAACCGTATCAAAACCATTAAGTGTTATTTGCCCTTTAGTTGGCTTTAACAGAGTAGTAAGCATTTTGATTGTAGTGCTTTTTCCAGCGCCGTTTGGACCAAGAAACGCAAATACTTCACCTTTTTTTACGTTAAACGAAATGTTTTGCACGGCAAGTATTTCGCCAAAGCTTTTGGATAAGTCCTTAACTTCAATTATATTTTCACTCATAATAATCGACTTTTTATGTGATAAAAAATAGCAGTAAGTATGGTTAATATAAATATGTTTTGAGTGAATTGCACTTTGATTTTTTTCTTTAACCAGAATATTTTCGAATTTAACATCTTTCAAACTTAACCAATTCAAAGTTTTACATCCCCAGTTTATCCATTTTCAAATTAATTCGCTTTCAAATGAATAAAATATTTTTCACGGTTTTTGGCTAACCAAGTTAGGATTTTAATAAAAATACAAGTAATTATTATTATGCGTAATAAAATCATTCGCATAAGAATAATTGTCCGCCAATTTTGTAGGAATTTATTAGCAGGAATTAGATCGCAAGCAGCTAACCCAAAAACAACAGTGCCTGATATGGAGCACTTGAAAAATAAACGCAATTACTTTTACTCTAAAAAAGCGTAGTGAAATGGAATTTAACCACAAGTATCCAAAATATAGCGCAGATGTCAAATCTGCTTTGCGTATGGCTTTTCAGAAGTCAATTCCTTTCTATATTAGTTATCGAAAGGGAACAAGGAATATTTAATGCTTTAATAGAGCATTGCATTAAGTCGCTTAACGAAGAGCTTTTAGAAGAGCTTTTAGCAGTCAAGAATAAAACCGGCTTTGTAGTTCATGAAAATAATGCAAAACCCGCACAGGAGTTTATCACATTTATGGATTTGATTGAGGGACATCTATTAGATCTTGCACACACGCTATGAAAATCACCCGATATTTTGTTTCTAATTTTACTTATAAGGTTCGCAAAATTTATTACGCATTTCACGTTCTGCAAGCCTCAAAAGTTTTGTACTTTTGCTATTATTTTCATCCCTTTTTTTGCGAGCAATTATTTCCAGTTCTTCGCAACTCAAGTTTTCAATAAACTTTTTATTATTTATCATTATACCGCCTCACTAAAGCCACACATGAATTTTATTTCATGTATTTGGTTAGTGCGTATTGTATAGCAATTAATTTTTATTTGTTTGCATAACCCCAACCCAACCAACCTCAATAACTTCAGTTAATTTTCACCCCAACACCCACAAAAAACAGCAATAATTCATTACTTTTTACCACAAATCACTAAAACCCAAAATACTCATAAATTCAGCATCAAAAGAAAAAACCGCCCGCAAAAAAGAGCTGTTATTAGTGCGCATTTTGGAATTTAACGCCAAATACGCCCCAAAAAATATAAAGCCAAAGTGCTTTACGCCAAGGCGCAGTAGTTCAAAAAAGCAACATTTGATTAAGTAATTTTTTAACCCTTTGCATAGATACTGTCCTAATGCAGTCAGTTTATCGGGGCCCCGAACTTAGAGCCTGGCAGGTTGAGGCCATCGAAACATGGGATAAGCACAAAATAGGCATAATTCAGGCTGTGCCAGGCGCAGGGAAAACTATTCTCGCCATCAAAATGCTTTGTGCTAAACTTGAAGAAAATCCTAAATTAAAGGTTTTAATCGTTTGCCCAAGACTCACTTTGATTGAACAATGGATTGAGGGAATTTTAGAAAATTCAAGTATAAAGCGCAGCGATATTTATGAAGTTTCGAGTAATAATGAATCCCGCGCATATGTTTGCGCGCAAGATAAGATTTTCGATTTTAAGGTTTTTATTTCGACTTTCCACCAAATTAAGCAGTTCTTTAACGAGTGCAAGTGGAAGGATCACGACTGGTTTTTGATTGTAGATGAAATGCATAACACTACAGAAAATTATAAGTTTCCAAACGCGCCTATTAAATACAAACTTGGGCTTTCCGCAACGCCAAGAAAAAGGGGAAAGGACGCTGATTTTAACCTCGGAGGAATTGTTTACACTTATGCTTTCCACCGAGCTTTGCAGGATAAAATAATTCTTGATCCGGTTATTAAAATTGTTTTTTACTCGGTTAATAAGCAATTGTTCAAAAAGATTCAAAATGAAGGAGATGCTACTACTGATCTTGTTGAAAGCGCGTATGATGATTTTTTACCAGATGAGGAAATGCTTAACGAACACAAGGCTTTTGTTGAACACCAAAAGCAACTTAGCGGAAAAGAAAAGGGCGAAGAAGAAAGCGCGCCAGATGCACGAACAGAGGAACCAGATGTTTTTACTTCAAAGAACACTGACTTTTTGGGTATTCAAAGAATCTTAGAGAATCAGTTTCACATAGGAAAACCTGATAGCGTTCAAACACTTGTTTTTGTTAATAGAATTAAAAAAGCTGATTTGCTTAACCAAATGCTTGCAGAGAAATTCAGCGCAAAAGTTTCTCACTCTTATCACTCAAAATCCGCAAAGTACAATACTAAGAATCATTTTAATGATTTAAAGCGCCAATTTGCTGACGGGAGTTTTAATGTTTTAATTTCAGTTGGTACACTTGGAGAAGGAATTGATTTCCCTTATGCTTCGCACGGAATAATTGCTAGCCCAATCTATAATCCAACTTCTTTTGTTCAAAAAGTCGGTAGACTGCTTCGCTCGTATAAGGATCACAAGAAAGCAACTATCTACTATTATGTTCCTTCCGAATTAATTACTCGCTTATTAACGGATGAAAAAATTGAACCTAATTATTTCAAATCAGTGATTAAAATCGCAGATGAGAATAAGGACTTGTATTTTGTGGATAGAAAATCCCTTACTGAAGAAAGGGGTTCTCTTTCAGAACTCTTAATTCAAGGTGCGGCTTATGAGCGTAACGAGGATATTAGAAGAATAAAAATTCCTCACGACCTTGACTCAATTATGCGTTTTTTTAAGCGCGTTTATCCAAGTAATTTAAAGGATTGGAAGAGATTTTACATTGACCAAATTGAAGAACAAGAAAGCGAAAAAAAGAAGGACGCGAAAAAGACAGCAATTATTAATGATCCTTTTAAGGGCAAAAAAAATGTTGACAATAAAGCTCTTGCAAAAAGGGCTATTTCTGAAGAAGATCTAGAAAATGAACTTGATGAGGCACTAGAAGAACCAAAACCCCAAAAGGAGATAGATTTTACTCCGCTAAGAAACGAACTTGCAAAGAACCACAAAATTCTTCTCGCTTCTGCTGAAAACCTCCAGACAAACCTAGGGAGTATTCTTTTGATGCAGAAAAAGTTTGCAGGAAAAAAGTTCGCTGATTTTGAGAGTGTTAAGGCATTCGTAAAAGAAGGTTTGAAACTTAAAATAATTACTAAAATTAAGTACGGGGCAGAACTAGAAAACATTTCAAAGGAAGAGTCAACTCTTTCCCCTTCCGAACAGGACATGCTAAGAAATGCGGTTTCGGCGGAGCTAGGGGATTTTTCTTCAAAAGAAAAGGAACTTCAAAAAGCGATTGTTACTCTTTCAGGCGCAAAGAAACTTATTGAGAAACACATTAACGCAAAAGCACCTTCTGCAGCCAAAGCAAATTCACAAAATTCTGAAGTTGTAAAAGATAGAATCAGCGGAATGACACGCATTGCAAAAACTTTCTTTGACTTGCAATCTCTTTTCCTTGACGAACTTGAACTTTCTGAACTTGCAAAGAATACTGCAAGTAAAGAACAGAAGTTTTTCCTGACAATCGGAAAAGATATTTTCTTGACTAAAGTTCTTGCACGCAAATTTTCATATCCTGAAGATTTTGGCTTATCGAGATGGAGAGAAGAAAAGGAGCTTCCAAAAGTAGTTATTCATTTATCGCCAATTGAGAAATTTTGTAAACGCTTAATGTTCTTAATGTCAAATACAGAAGGTAATTCCGTTTGTGCTATTGATGACTGGCAAATACTAAAACAAAGCATTTGCAGTGATATTCACTGCACTCTGCTAAATGATGATAATATTCTAAAAGAACTTGAAAAACACAAATTCGAAAAAGAATTCTCTTTTGAGAAACTATTCTTTGTTAGCGAAGCGATTAAAAGACAAAAGAAGAAGTAGATTAAAATTAATCAAAAAATTCTAAAAAGTTTACAAAAACACTTAACTTCAATAAAGTATAATTCTAGTTATTTCTTCACTTCACTTATCCAAATACCACTTTGAACCATGCAATTATTTGGTCAATTAAACTAGATGAAATGCATTTTCCTGAAACACATAAATTGCTTGTGCATTCAAAGTTGTTTTGGCAATTATTATTTTGTACAATCTGGTCAGTAAAGAAGGTTGTATCAGAACAGAATTTACCATCTCTTCTGTATCCTAACGGATAGCATTTTCCGTTGTATGCGCAACTGTCTTTGCAAGCAATCGCATTCGGTTCTGCCACTGTTGTTGATACTCTTGTAGTTTCCAAATTCGTTTGGTTAGTTTGCTGATTATTTGAATTGGTTTCAGCCGTATTAACGTCACGCAAATTTGGGTCATTTAAATTAGTTTCATTAACATTAGCATCACTTAAATTTGTATTCATTTGTTCTATTGGAGTATTCACAACATCGGTTTGGAGAGCAGGAGTACGCATAGTTACTGGATTTGTTTGGTTTTGAACAACTGTATTAGTTGTTGTGCTTTGGCCATAAGAACCATAACCCGATTTGTCCATAGTTGTGGCTTGCGCACCCGTGCAATTAAATTCAAGTGTTTTTGCAGCACCATCCATTTGTATTATTCCTCCGCCTAAACAATTGCTCCCCCATTGAAGCGATGCGGATGATGATTTTACATTTATTGTGCAAGAATTCGCTTTATTTGCTTCGCACATCTGCCCGTCATATGCAAAGCAGTGAGATATTACTGAATTATTACTGAATTTGCAGGTTACGTCCTCGCTTACTTCTATCGTGGTTGAACTTTGCCCGCTGGAAGGTATTAATTGTAATCCAGAAATCAAAGTATCATAAAATGGCGCTCCGCCTGGGCGGATATGAATATTTATTTCTCCACTAGCCACATTGATATTTGAAAATTTAACGTATTGAAATCCTTCGGTCCAAATTGTACTTGTTTTCGCTTCAGAAATGGGGATAGTTATTCTTCGGCCGTAATTTACTCCATCAGCATTTACTTCATAATCTCCAATAGAATATCCGTAAATATACAAATCAAAAGTTCCTTGGGGTATTTTAGTTAAAATTACTTTTGAGTCGCCACCTTGATTGTTTTGCGGGTAGCTATAAGTGTTAAGCATACTGTCTTTGAGGCTTGGGATTCCTGCATTCGACCATGACCCGCCTAAATTAACCGAGCGAACACTTATCGGGCTTGTTGCTTTATCAGCATATTTTAGATTCCCTTTTGTTATATCATCATTCCATGCTTCAACAACTACATTCCAGTAATCTTGTGCCCCGCCAACAACTGCCGCACCAACTTCTTGTGATGGAAACTCTGCCCAAGAACCATAATCAATATTCAATAATCCGCTTGAACTGCTTTTTATGTCCGGGATACACGCACCCTCGCTGCATCCGTTAGGACAAGGAATTTCTTTTTGATAACCTTGAGCAGCGCAATCATATTTCAAAAGTAAGGAATCATTAATGCAGTGATCTGCAAAATTATTGAAAATCATCGTTCCTGTTTTATCATCAGGATTAAGTGAGAGTATTTTTGCTTCTGTTTCTCCAGGAACTTTTACATACCCGTAAGGATCAGCTGCGTACCACAAACCGTTAATTTTTACTTGAATTTTTTGGTAATCTGGAGAAATTTGTAGCGAGCTTGCATCAAGTGTTACTGTCGGCCCTAATGGAACCCCTATCTGTTCTGTAAGCCCCATGCGCCAAGAAACATCTTTTGTGCCCCCGCCTATTCTTCCGGGCGAGTAAATATCATTTTGAACACCGCTTTGCACGCAGTTCACATCACCGCCGACAACGTATCTTCCCCCATCAGCTAATGCAAAGGAAGAAATAAATAAAAATGACAAAACTAATATAATTATAAAAAAAGAATAATTTTTCGATTGAACCATAAACTCCTAATTGCTTTGAATAATATAAAACTATTGTTTAGTTACATTTAAAAAAAAAATATTTTTAACTCCCAAAAAAACTTGAACTTCATACAAACCCTAAAGAAAACATAAACCTCACACAAACCTTAAAGAAAACTTGAACTTTATTTAACTTTAAAGAAAAACACCCCAAACTACCGCATACTTATAATTATTTTGTATTTCAAATACTTTGTTTTAAATGAAAACCCTCTCTTTTGTAATTACTTCTAAGTGCGAAGAAGTTTGTCCGTATTGTTTTCGCACTCCTCAAAGAGACACTTCTTCCACTGAATTTAAGGGCCTGCTTGCTCGAGCAATTAGGGATTATCCTGAACTTTCAAAAATTGTAATAACTGGGGGCAACCCTGAACTTAACCCAAATTTTTGGGATATTTGTAAGGAAGTCAAGGCAAAGGGTTTGCGGCTTAAGGTTCATGCTAATTACTCAACTAAGAAGACTTGGAGTAAGTATGTTAAGCTTGCGAGTGAGGTTTCGATTCCGATTGACTCGCTTTTTACTAAACAGCCTTTTCGTAGTCCAGAAAGTTCTGCTAATTTTCGCAAAGCTTTTGATTATTTTTTAAAGAAAAAGGTTCCTGTGCAGGTTCATACGGTGGTGGGTAAGCCTAATCTAAAAGACACGCTTGAAATTTATGATTTTCTTAAATCAAAGGGTTTTTTTCTTCCCGGACCAAATTCGTGGAAACTTTTCCGCCTTGTTGGAGTTAATGAGCTTAAAGAGCAGGAATTAACTGATAAGGAGTGGTTTGAGGTAAAAAAGCGTTTTGATGGGCGAAATGTTAAATTTGTTGATAATGTGCTTGAGTATTAAATTTTTGATTTGACTCAATTCCAATG
>JBAXCL010000022.1:0-12459 GCA_037141515.1 archaeon | reverse complement strand
GTCTCCTCTCCACGCTGATACTGGAACAACTTTGATATTATCCACTTTGTATCCAACGCCGGTTAGGAGTTTAGTTACTTGGTCTTTCATTTCTTTGAATTTTGCTTCATCGTAATTTACTTCATCCATCTTATTCAGTGCAACAACGATTTGCTTTATTCCCATAACTTGTGCAAGGAATGCATGTTCCTTTGTTTGTGGTTGTACACCGTCTTTTGCTGCAACAACAAGAACCGCAACATCAGCTTGGCTTGTTCCTGTAATCATGTTTTTTACAAAGTCCCTGTGTCCGGGAGCATCGATGATTGTGAATATGTGTTTCTGTGCTTCGAATTTCTTGTAAGAAACGTCAATTGTTACTCCTCTCTCTCTTTCTTCTTTTAGGTTATCCATTACGTACGCGAATACGAATGTTCCTTTTCCTCGTGACTTTGCTTCTTCCTCAAGTTTTCTGTATTCTTGTTCAGAAAGAGCGCCCCCGTCATAAAGTAATCTTCCAACTGTGGTTGATTTACCATGATCAACGTGTCCAATGAATACAACGTTAATTATTTCCTTTTCTGCCATATTTTATTCCTCCAAATCGCATTAATTTTGGTTATTCGCGCTCCAAAGCGATTTTAAGCCGTTCACTAGGCAACGCATTATTCTAATCTTTTTTAAGAAAGCTTCTTAAAGGTTGCTAGAATGCCTGATTTTGTCAAGCTAAACCCCAAAAAATATGCTATTTAAAATAAGGAACATTATTAGAAAATTAGGTGTTTTAGTTTTGGGTAAGTAATAACCATTAAAGCCAAAATGTTGCTGTCAGGAAACTTTGTTTTGCTTGTATTTGATGCATTAAATAGCCCCTCTTTTTTATCATAAAGTAGGGCAAGCATTGATTTTGCTAATTTTTTTCTTTCTTTCTCAAATCCCACTTTGCCTAGTGCAATGCCGCACAAACCGTTTTTGTAGGTTGATTTAGTTTCATCTACTTTTTTTCCCCAAAAACTTGTGCTAAATAGTCCTGTTTTTTTATCATATAATGGGCTTTGAAGAACTGCTTCAGCTAGTTTCTTAGCTTTTTCATTTTCCCCAATGAGTAAATATAATATTGTTGCAAGGGCTTGGTCGTCGGAGAAGAAGGCGTTTGCTTTGCTATTTGATTCGCAATTTATCGATTTAAATAATCCATTTTTGGAAAGCTTTTCTTTTTCAATTGCAGATAGTATAATTTTCCAGCGTTTATCTTTTAGAACAAATAAAGCAAATGCTGCCCAAAGATTTGATTGCGAGGGTAACTTTTTATTTATGTTTCCAGAAATTAAGTCCATTTCTTTATAGAACAAATAATTATTTGAATTATACAAGGCACTACCAAAAAGAAAATTAAGAACTTTTTTTGCTAATTGTTTTTTTCCTAAAACCGCAAGAGTTAATACTGGAACAGAATTTTTGCAGGCATTTATTTCACCTTGTATAACGCCACCATCTGTATCAACGCGTTTATGAAAAACGCCTAAACTATTATCAATCAAATGCGGAAAAAATAAATCAGAACTTGGCACAGGAATAACTTTCAAAACACCTAATTCTGCCAAACCAAGTTTTACAATTCCGTTTACGTGCGGGCAATAAGTATGATCGTGTTCGCTAACAAAATAATTTCCATTTATATTAAATTGGCTCAATTTTCCAAGGATTATTTTTTTAATATTCATTAATCCGCACCACATTTGTTTATTGCCAAATATTTTGGAAATAAGTCTTGCTTATGTTTTACTTTTTCTATGCGTTCAAGAACTACTTTCATAATTTCCAAAGAAATTCCAGCTTCTTTTACTTTTTTTGGTAAATGTTCTTTTTTGGTTGTTTCGTATAAGTACAAAAATGAGTCAAGCGTTTCGTATGGGATTCCAGAAAATTCTTCAAGTGCTCCGCATCCGCCGCATACTTTTGTAGCATCGTTTGAAACTGTTTCTGCTAAATAATCCAAATTGAGGTGTTTCGCTAGTTCAATTATTTGGTGTTTTAGTAATCCTCCGATTGGGCAAAGATCTCCAACTAGTGTTCCTTTTGGATACCAACCGGCGAGTCGTTCAGAATTATCTATTGTGCCCAGCATTATTCTGTTTTCTTGCATTGCAATAAATCTTATGAGTAAATCGCAAACGCGCGCATCAAGTGTTGATACTTCTTTCACATTGCTTTCATTTATCCCTAGCGCTGTTGCAAATGCATCTCTTGCAGAATCAGATCCGATTTCTTGAATTTCTACTCCAAGTAGTTTAGCATACGCTCTTGCTTTTTCCAAGTCGCCTGAAAAGAAACGCACATTCGTCATTATTAGCGCTTTAACATTTTCTTTGCCAAGTGCTTTTACGGCAAGCACGCACACAATGCACGAATCAATTCCTCCGCTTAGCCCGACTAATACTTTTTTGTCTTTGCAGGATTTTTGAATAAAAGAAATTAAGTTCGATTCAAGCTTCGCATAATTAATGTTTTTGAAGAATTCCATTTCAACTCACCAAAATACCTTCTTGTCACCTCACTTATAATTAGTTCTCCCCCACTAGGGGGGATAAGTATTTATACAAAAAGCGCTAGTATTTTGTGTGGATTCTCAAGCACTTGAAGAAATTGGCCTTACTGCTGGTGAAAGTCGGGTTTACCTTTCTTTGCTAAAGCTTGGTAAGTCAACCATAGGGAATATTTTAAGAGACTCACAAGCTTCTAATTCAAAAATCTATGATATACTCGACCGCCTTGGAAAAAAGGGGCTTGTCAGCACGATTTCATTTAATGGCAGGAAATACTTTGAGGCAAAAAACCCGTTAAGACTTAATGAGTTCATTGTTTCAAAAGAAGAATTAATTAAAGTTCAAAAAGCTAAACTTGAAGCATCATTACCATCTTTAATGAAAATATATTCTTCCCGCGGTGAGAGTGAGGAAGCCGAAATTTTGCAGGGGTTAAATGGAATTAAAACTTTTACCGAAATGATTCTTGAAAAACTTTCTGAAAATGATACTTTCTATATTCTTGGCGCACCAAAGGAAGCTACTATGCTTCTTAGCGGCTATTTTGAGGATTGGCATAAGCGTAGAACCGAAAAAAAAGTAAAGTGTAAGATTTTATATAATCAGGAAGCTAAAGAATTTGCCCCAAAGAGGGCGTTAACCCCTTTAACCGAAGTTCGTTTGCTTCCAAAAGAAATCAAAAGCCCGACACTAATTGATATTGGTAAAGACTATGTGGCAACAATGCTTTTTGGGGAGAAACCACTTTGTTTTGTGATTAAAAACAAAAAAATTGCAGAGAGTTATTTGGATTATTTTAATTTACTTTGGAAGAGATCAAAACAAATTAAATAAAAGCAAAATAATTTTTTTCGAAGGATTTTTGAACAAAAGTTTTTTACTTTTTTATCAATTTTCTTCTTTTTTCCTTTTCTGTTTCTGTTAAGTAATTTTCTTTTGAAGTTATTGACTTGCCAATCTTTTTTTCTGCTTCTTTTCTTGCGTTGCCTGCAACTTCTCCGCCTTTGTTTGCAGCTATTTTGCAAGGAGTAAATCCGTTTGCATCTTTAGCAACAGTTATTTCGGTTGTGACTTTTTCACCAAGCATTGTAAAAATCGTTTCCAAATCATTCATATGGTCACGCAAATTCTCTCTTTTGAGGCATTTATGCTGTTTGTATTCTTCAACAGTTTTACCAAATGTTGCTTTACTTATTTCATTTGTCAAAATAGCGAATTCTTTTCCTTCTTGCACATCTCTTTTTTTCCATTCTTCAGTTAGTTCTTGTCGAATTGCTATTCCGCGCAGTCTTTTTTCTATCCATTCTTCAGAGTAACCTTTTGCGCGGTAAAGCTCTTTCATTCTCTTCTGAGCAAGTTCGGGGTTTTGAATTTCCTGTACTCGTTCATAACCTGTTTTTGCGAGCCAGAGTTTGAATGGCTCTGCTTTGGGCGATGGAATTGATTGGATGATCCTAAATGCACCTTCTGTATTTGTGCAGTCAGTTTCATACTTTTTCCCATCAGAAGCTAATAATTTCAGTTGTACGATAAAATCGCATAACTGAAATCCTTCATGAGTAAGTTTTATCTTCAAATCAGACCAATACCTATTAGAATTTGTACTTTCTGTCAAAGCACTAATTATATCAACAATCGAAAACCACCATTCGTTGCCATGCCAAATTTTCCTCATGCTTTTTCCTTCAAAAATAGATAAACCATTTTTCAAAGAACTCACCAAAAGCACTTTATCGCTTTTTGTTTTTAAATATTTTGTAAGTGTCGTGTCGGCGCAACACAAATTAAGAGAATACTTTTTTTTGCTAACTAAAAAATCTAAAAAAAATACCGCAAGAATTCACTGGCTAGCGCTCAAGAAAAGAATAAAAATAATTTATGCAAGCCAATAAAGGCTTGCAAAAAAAAGTATTTTTTGTTTTTAGTCTAGGAAGAATTGCCATGTTTTGATTTCGTCTGGCATTCCTTTTCTTTTTCGGATTTCTTTTGTTGTTGCTAGTTGCATGTCGCGTGGAAGCATTTCGTATCCGTAGTATTCTGCGGTCCATACTGCTCTTCCTTGTGTTGCTCCGCGCATTGCGCTTGAGAATCCGATTAATTCTTTCACAGGTGCTTTTCCAATTATGATTGATGAGTCTCCTTCTTGGCGCATTTCTGTTATTTGCACTCTTCTTCCGCCTAGTTCGCGGCTTGCTGCGCCCATCATGTCTTCTGGCACTGTTACTGCTAGTAATTGTTTTGGTTCGAATAGCATTGTTCCTGCTTGTAGCATGCATGCGTATATTCCGCGCGTCATTGCTGGCAAAACTTGTGCTGGTCCGCGGTGGATTGAGTCTTCGTGCAGTGTTGCATCGTCTAGTTCTACTAATACACCTTGGCACTTTTCTTTTGCTAGTGGACCTTCGTTCATAGCGTCTTTGAATGCTTGTATTACAAGTTCGCGTATTTCGTGAAGTGCTGTTATTCCTCTTGTCTTGTCTATTAGCGCGTTGTTTCCTTCAACTGCCCAAACTTTCTTTGAGTCATCGTTAGAGAATCCAACTGCTTGTAGTTTTGCAATTGATTCAGCATTTTTGAATTTTATTTTTCCTATAGGGGTAGTTAATTCTGAAATTTTAGCGTATATTTCAGCAGGCAGTGGTCTTACTTTTATCTTGAATTTGTTGTGTTTGTTTGGTGATTTTGCTTCAAGTACGTCACTTTCGCCAACTATTCCTTCGTGGAAAACAACTATTGGGGAACTTGTCTGGATTTCGATTTTGTGGTTGTTAACAATTCTGTATGTGTTAACTTCTAAGTGTAGTTCTCCCATTCCGGATAATAAGTGTTCTCCTGTTTCTTGGTTGATTGTAGTTCGCAAGTTTGGATCTTCTTTTGATAATTTGCGTAGTGCTTCAATTAATTTTGGCAAGTCTTTTGGATTTTTTGCTTCGATTGAAACTGTCATTACTGGTTCTGCGTTACTCATGAAACTTTCAAATGGTTTTAAGTCTTTGTCTGTTGCTACTGTTTCTCCTGCGTAAATATCTTTTGTTCCTACAATTGCAGCAATATTTCCTGCTTCTGCTTTGTTAATTGTAATGAATTCGTTTCCCATGTATACTCCAACTTTTGATACTTTTACTTCTCTGTGTGCTCCAAGTAAGTGAACCATAGCACCTGGTGCGAGAGTTCCTGAGTATACTCTTCCTGTTGCAACGTCTCCTGCGTGCGGGTCAACTGATACATCTGTAACAACCATTGTTATTGGGCCTTTGTCGCTGCATGCAACCATACTTTTAGCTGCATCTGTTTCCATGTCTCCGCCCCAGATTTTTTTGATTCTGTATGTCTGTGCTTTGATTGGTGATGGTAAATGCTCTGCAACCATTTGCAGTACTACTTCGTGTACTGGCGAGCGTTTTGCTAGTTCGTCTTGCTGATCGTTTTTCAAATAATCATAAACTTGTTTGAAATTTATTCCTGATTTTTGCATGTATTGGGCACTTACTCCCCATTTTCTTTTAGCTGAGCCAAATGCAACTGTTCCTTTTTGTATGCTTACTTGCCATTCGTTTTTGAATTGCTCCGGAGCGTTTCTTTCAATTAGTGTGTTTACTTTTGCTATAACTTTAATGAATTTTTCCTGCATTTGTTGTTCGTTTGCATTTAATTCTTTGATTATTCTGTCAACTTTGTTAATGAATAAAACTGGGCGCACGTATTCTTTTAGCGCTTGTCTAATTACGGTTTCAGTTTGTGGCATTACGCCTTCAACTGCATCAACTAATAATATTACTCCGTCAACGGCTCTCATTGCGCGTATTACTTCTCCAGTAAAGTCAACGTGCCCTGGCGTGTCAATTAAATTTACTAAGTATTGGTCGCTCTTCCAGTCAAATGCTAGTGATATATTTGCTGCGTTAATTGTTATTCCTCTGTCCTGTTCTTGGTCTTCGTAATCCATCATTTGTACTTTGCCGGCCAAGTCTTGGTTAATTAGTCCTGCTGCAGCAATTAAAGAATCAGATAATGTAGTTTTGCCGTGATCAATGTGTGCTACTGTTCCAATATTTCTAATATTTGTTCTGTTGCTCATTAATTTGTCAACTAATTCAACCATGTTTTCAGTTCGTCCCACAAAATCACCAGTAAAAATTATTATTTACGCTTAGCCAGCTTTTCTGGTTAAAAATAACTCACCAAAAAGGTTTTTGCCTTCCGGATAAGAGTAAAATAAAAAATTAAAATGAAAGCAATTAATTACCTTGATGCTTTTGCTATTCTTTCAACTTCGTCTTTTCTTTTAACAGCTGAACTCTTTATTTCGTTTGCAGCAGCTGCAATTATTTCATCAGCAAGTGCTTGTTCTGCGCTTACTTTTTTATTAAATGATCCGCCAAATCCGCCTAGTGCAATATTCTTTATTGCTTCGTCAAGTCTTTTTAACGGTGAAACATCAACTGCGAGTGTGTAACTTACCCCGCCTTTTTTTATTCTTGTTACGTCTTCTCTTGGGGCTGCATTTTCTATTGCAGTCACAAGTACTTGTATTGGATTTTTCTTTGTTTGTTTTTCAATTATAATAAATGCATTTTCAACTATTTTCATTGCTTCCATTTTCTTTCCGCAGCTTCCTCTGCCTCTTATGAATTTGCCTGAAAGTTTTCTTTTTCCTTGTCCTGATCTCATTATTTTATTTACAAGTCTTTCAACAATGTTTAAGTTTGCTTTTTCAAATCTTCCTTGTGTTTTTCTTCCGAATGAGTGTGGTATTAACACTGGGTCAATGTTCAAATATTTTACCATGCTTGGGTCTGAAATCATTACGTCAAATGACCATTTATTGAATAATTTATAATCAGCGAATTGGCTTTTCTTTTTTACAAAGAATGGTTTTGGAGCTTCTGCAACTGGTGCGCTAACTGTGCCTTTAGCAAAGTCTTTTTTTAGTGTTGCATTAACTTGCTTAACATCTTTTGAAACTTTAACATCTATTTTTGGCGCAGCTTTTACATCTACTGCGACAGTTGCTGCTGGCACTTTTACTTCACTAGCTGTTTCTGTTTTGTTTTCTATTTTTTCCATCAAAATCAATCCAAATTTTTTTAATTTAAAATAAAATTATTTTCATTACCTCTTAGTCTTTTCTTTTCTTCCAGTTCGCAGCATTTCAAGGCTTATTCCGTTAACGTGAGTTACTCTATATTTAACTCCCCATAGATCCCCTTTAGGTCCGTTTTGTGCTCCGCCAAGTCCTTCAACTATAACTTCGTCGTGTTCGTCAATAAATTTTATTGCGCCGTCGTATGGTGCTAGTGCGGTTAGTTCTTTTCCGTTTTTAATTAATTGAACTCTTACGCATTTTCTAATTCCGGAGTTTGGCTGTTTTGCTTCTACTCCTCTTTTTTCAAGTACAATTCCTCTTCCCTGAGGACTTCCTTCAAGTAAGTCTTTATGAATATTATTTTGAGCGCGTGTTTTCTTTATTGCTCGCACGTCTTTTTTTGCCCATTTTCTGCGCTTTTTTTCCATGCTCTTTCCAGCAAATTCTCCGCTTCCCATTAATATCAACCTTAATCTTTATGTGTGCTAAAAAGAAAGAATTACTTCCCTGCTCACCGACTAATTTTCTCTACCCAAACGTTTTTAAATGCTCATCTGGGCTCGCCAAAAACAGAGCTTTATCTTCATTTAAACAGCACAAAAATCAAATTAAAACCTTTTTGATCAATTCTTTACTTGCATGACAGAAAAACTTTACCTCAATGATTCTTACCTTAAAGAATGCTCTGCAAAAGTAATTTTGGTTGATGGAAATAAAATAATTTTAGATAAAACCGTTTTTTACGCAAAGAGTGGCGGTCAGCCTAGTGATTTGGGCAAAGTAATAAAGTCCGCTACTGGCGAGGAGTTTAATGTAATTTTGGTTAGAAATGAAGCTGGCCTGCATTTGCATGAAGTTGATAAACTTGGTCTTGTTGCGGGTGATGTAGTTGTTTGTAAAATTAATTGGAATTTACGTTATAGCCACATGCGTATGCATACTAGCGCGGACATTTTAGCAGCAGTTATTTTTAATGAAACTAATGCATTAATTACAGGAAACCAATTGGGTGATAAAGAATCAAGAATGGATTTTTCCATAAATGGTTTTGACAGGAGTTTTTTAGTGTCAATTCAGGATAAAGCAAATGAGATTGTTAAAGAAAATTTACCAATAACTATTTCTTTTGAAGCAAGAGATAGTGCGCTTTTGCGCCCCGAACTTTTTCGCCTAAAAGACGTTTTGCCAAAAGATATTCCGATTTTTAGGATTATTTCTATAGGAACTTTTGATATTCAGGCTGATGGCGGAACGCATGTACATAGCACTAGTGAAGTCGGTAAAATTGAGATATTTGATTTAAAGAATAAGGGCGCGGAGAATCGCAGGATTTACTGGAAACTAGAATAAGTCTCTATGCACTATCAAAGATAGTGCTAAAGCGTCTCTCGCTGTGCACAGCTGAAACTGTGTTGCTGAGAATAGACAAATTTACTAAAAACTAAGATAAGTTTAAAAATATAAAATTGATTAATCCTAAAAGTAATAATTAAAATTTAGGGCATCCAATAGAATAATATACTAAAAAGTTGTTTTTACATTAGTGTTTTTTTATGAAAGCTTTTATAATTCACGGTGCGTACGGAAGTTCTAAAGAGAATTGGATTCCTTGGTTAAGGAAAAACCTTTCAAAACTAGGCATTGATGTAGTTGTCCCAGATTTTCCAACCCCCCAAGGGCAAACTATTGATATTTGGATGCACATGATTGATGCACACATAAAAAAATTGGATGAAGGCGCAATTTTCATCGGGCATAGTGTCGGATGTGCATTTATCCTATCAATTCTCGAGAAATTAAAAACTCCTGCAGTTGGGTGTTATTTTGTTGCGGGGTGGAGTGGCCCACTTGGAAAAGAAATTGATACGTTAAACAAAAGTATTGCAGACAGAAATTTTAATTGGGTTAAAATTAAATCAAATTCAAGAAAATTTGTAATGTTTGCTTCAAATAATGACTCATGGGTGCCAATTGAAAAATCAAAAGAATTAATTGGAAAACTTAGTGGAGAATTAGTAGAAATACTAGATGGGGGCCACTTCAATACTTCTTCAGGTTATACTGAATTTAAACCACTTCTTGAAAAAATAATTGAAACGGTGAAGAAATGAAAATCTTTTTATGCCGTCACGGCGAAACCACTGGGGATGTCGAAGACAGATATGGCGGCTTTTACAACGATTCTCTTTCAAAAAAAGGATTTAAGCAAGCAAGTGAACTTGGAGAGAAACTCTCAGGTCTTAATATTCAACTCGTAATTCACAGTCCGCTTATCAGAGCAAAAGAAACTGCTATTATTGTTGCAAAAAAACTTGGCGTTGAAACTAAAGAAAAGCTTGAACTTTGTGAACGTAATCATTACGGGCTTCTTACTGGAATGAAAAAATCTGACGCATTGAAAAAATTCCCAACCGAGGTTATGAAGTTCAAGATTGACCCATTAAGGCCAAACGTTATTGGCGGAGAGGATTACGAAGTATTCAAAAAAAGAGTTATTGATATTTTTCTTCATATTCGCGGGCGCAATCACCACGATAAAGTCGCAGTAATAACTCACGGCGGGCCAATTAAGTGCATTGTTAGAGAGATCTTAAAGCTTGGTGAGATAAAACAAATAAATGACTGTGCAATTCTAGAAATTGAATCAAATTTAGGGAAGGTAAAATTAGTTTCAATTGATGGAGCAGAGTTAGAATCAAACAAGAATTAAAACTAATTAACTTATTAGTCTTTTTTAATTATTGCCAAAATTAATCCAATAATTATTGTTACTAACAGTACCAAAATATCATTTATCATAAATTGCAAGTCTGAAAATCTAACAAGTATCCCTAAAAGTAAATTATTTGCAGCAGTTAGTGGGGCAAATGACGCAATAAAAGCCAAACTTGAAGGCATTAACTCAAGAGGGACAATTATTCCGCTTATGAAAAGCATAGGGATTATTACAAGTAAAGAAAGTAGTATTGCAGTAGATTGACTTTTAGTAATTTTGCCAATAATTAATCCTATTGAAATAAATGCAAACAAAATCAATGCAAGCGCGAACAGAACTTGTAAATAATTAATGAATATGCTAAAACCAAACACTACTATGGAAGTAATAAAAATAATACTGATGCAAATGAATCCAATTATTGCTTGCCCCAAAACTTTTCCAATAGTTAATTCAATTTTGTTTGTATGGCTAAGATTAAATCGCATAGTTACATTTTGACTTTTTTCTGAAAGCATTACAATTGAAGTCAACAAAACACAAGCAAGTATTAATATTATGGATAATGTATTTGAAACGGTTACTCCTAGTTGGGTTGGATCAATTTCTATTAAATGAAATATAAGTTTTTCATTTTCATGCACGGGAACCATATTCACTTTTATTGGCTCAGCAATTAATTCAGGCTTCAAAGAGTCAAAATTATTAATTTGTTTCATTAAATTTACATATATTTCCTTTGATTCCATTAATTTTTCTTGAATTTCGTTTTTTGAGATTCTGCTTTTTGAAATCACGTCTTTTGCTTCAACAACAAGAACTTTAAAATTTTGAATTTGAACGTCAACCTTGTTTAAAGTTGTTGATGCGGAAATTAATTTATAGTCAATATCATTAACTTGTGTTTCGGCATCAGTGATTACTGAATCAATCGAATTTATTGTTTTAGTTAAACTAGATTGTGAATTATTAATTTGAGAAAGATTTGTTCCAACTAAATATAGATTAGATTTAATTGAATCAAGATTATCCCGTAGCACAGTTAGTGCTGAAATTTGCGCCGCAAGCGCCGCACGCGAATTATAATCTGAAAGGTTATAAGCATAAATATAATTTAATTGAATTATTGTGTTAGAAAGTGAAACTTTCTGCTGGTCAATTTGGTTTGCCAGTAAACTTATTTGACTAGAATAACTACTTGCAGTGGTTGATAATCCAGTAACTTGCGATTTTGCATTTTCAAAATTTGATCTAACTACGACAAGTTGTTGTTTTAGTAATGCGTTTTTTTGCTTAAATGATTCAACGTTTTGCTTTTGAATAACTAAATCACTTTCTATCGATGCGACATCAAAAGAATTAATTTTGTCTTCCAAAATATTCAAGTTTGTTTCAGTAAGATTAAGTTGGTCAACAAAATCATTTACTTTCAATAGTTCAGTATCCATTTTTCCTGAAAAATCACCCATGGCTGAAAGCATTTCAGCAATTGTTTGCAAAACCTTTTCATGAGCTACTTTTTTTATGCTGCTTTGTAAAAATTCTCCATAAATAGAAGAGGCAAGTCCGCTTGAATTATCATAATATACCAAAACTTGCACAAGCCCATTTTCAACACCTTGATCTTGAACCTCTAGTCCAACTTGGACTTGTTTTCTTTTTACGGCTTCTTTTAATTCAGTTAACAAACTAAATTCAACTATTTTATAATTTAGCGAATCTTTTGATATTTCTCCAATTAAGGGGTTGTTTGTTTTTAGTAATCCAATAGTTATTTGATTTGAACTACCAACTCCCACCCCTGAGGAAGCAAGTCCCATTAATAACGCGCCAAGAAATGGATAAAGCAGGATTAATAACAGCGCAATTCTTTGATTTTTTACTTCCATTATCTCTTTTTTTATAATCGCAAATAGACGCATTATGCATCACCCATTTTCGATCCAGTAATATTAATAAAAACATCTTCAAGCGAGGCGTGTTTTAAATCAATTTTTGTCACACCAAACTTTTTTTGAAGAACTTCGTTTAACACAAGAACTACCGTATCAAATAAATGCGCGTTTTGAATTGAAATAAAAATAGTTTTATTCACATGTTCAATTTGCATACCGTGCAATTTATTTTTTAGC
>JBAXCL010000021.1:0-12513 GCA_037141515.1 archaeon | reverse complement strand
GAGAGTAAGTATGTTGATTATTTGCTTCTTGATAAAGATGAAAAACCATTGGCAATTATTGAAGCTAAACGAACAGGCAAGGATGCCACAATCGGACAAAAGCAAGCCGAAGAATACGCCAAAGATATTCAAAAACAAACAGGAAAACCAATATTTATATTTTTTACAAACGGATATGAAATTTGGTTTTGGAACAAACATTTTGCTAATCCAAGAATGGTAAAAGGTTTTCACAACCAAACAGCTCTTGAAAGAATTCACTTCCAAAACGAAAATAAAAGAAACTTTAGAGAGATTCCAATAAACCAAAAAATAATTAACAGAGATTATCAAGTTGAAGCAGTGAAAAGAGTACTTGAAGGAATTGAGCGCGGAAAAAGAAAATTTCTTATTGTGCAAGCAACAGGAACAGGAAAAACAAGAGTATCAATGGCACTTATAGACATTTTGTTAAAATCAAATGCTGCTCAAAAAATATTATTCCTAACTGACAGAAAAGCACTTCGAGACCAAGCATTTGATGAAGGCTTTAAAGTGTTTTTTCCTCACGAAGTAAAAACAAAAGTCTACTCAGCAACAGTAGATAAAAATTCGCGATTATATGCATCAACAATTCAAACTTTCATGGAATGTTATCAAGACTTTTCTCCAGGAGATTTTGATATTATAATCTCAGATGAAGCGCATCGTTCAATTTATAATAAATGGAAAGATGTATTCACTTACTTTGATGCAATTCAAGTAGGTTTAACAGCAACTCCAAGCGACCTAATAGAAAAAGATTCCTTCCGATTCTTTGAGTGCGATGACGGGGCACCAACTTATTTATACTCATATGAACAAGCGGTGAAAGATGATTGGCTCTGTAAATTTACTCCCTATTCTGCATCAACGCATTTCCAAATAGCAGGAATAAAGCCAAAAGACGTACCATCAGCAATTAGAGAAGAACTTGAAGGCAAAGGAATAAGTGAAGAAGAACTTGATTTTGAAGGAACTGATATTGAAAAGAAAGTTATTGTGAAAGGAACAAATGAAGCACTTGTTAAAGAAATCATGGACGTTTGTTTACTTGATGAAACAGGAAAGCCAGCAAAAACAATAATATTTGCAGTATCAAAAAAACACGCTAAACGAATATGGGAAGCTTTTGAAAAACTTTACCCTGAATACAAAGGCGAACTCGCTAAAATAATAGTTTCAGAAGATTCACGCGCCCAAGAACTCATAAAAGAATTCAAAGAAGAAGACTTTCCAAGAATTGCAATATCCGTTGACATGCTTGACACTGGAATAGATGTTCCTGAAGTATGTAATCTAGTTTTTGCAAAGCCAGTATTCTCAAAAATAAAGTTTTGGCAAATGCTCGGTAGAGGAACCAGACACGATAAAGTATGTAAACACAAAAATTGGCTTCCAAATGGAAAGAAAAATGATTTTTTAGCTATTGACTTTTGGAATGTATTTGATTATTTTGGCATGCATCCAGAAGGTAAAGAAGTATATCAATCCGAAGCAGTTACGGGCAGAATATTCAAAGTTCGTCTAGAAAAATTCTTATTCTTAAACAGTAAAAAGGATACAAAAAATGCAGACCAAACAAAACAATCGTTAATTGATGATATAAAGAAACTTCCAATGGAGTCAATCGCAGTCAGAGAACATGCTCGCGATGTAGAGATGGCACTTTCTTCAAAATTTTGGGACAATGTCGGACTCGATCCAGCAGTATTCTTAAAAACAAAAATAAACCCTCTAATGCGATTCCAAAATAATGTCAATCTTGATGTAGCATACTTTACTTTGAAAACAGAACAACTTGGATTTGCTATACTGAAAAAAAATGAAGATGAAATAGAACGCCTAAAAGAAAGCATTGGAGAATACTTGAATTGTTTACCAAGAACCGTCAAAGCAGTTAAAGCAAAAGAAGAACTTATTGATAAAGTATTAAGCAAAAAGTTCTGGGAAAACATTACTTATGAAGATTCACTAATCATTCAAGCAGAACTTGCACCATTAATGAAGTACAAACGCCCTGAACCGAGACCAGTCATTACTCTTGATATTGATGATATTGTTGAGCAAAGGAAAATAATTGAGTTCGGGCCTGCACCAACACAAGAATATGTAGGCAAGTACCGAGAAAAGGTTGAGAAGGCAATCAAAGAGCTTGCGGCACAACACCCCACAATCAAAAAAATCAAAGCTGACAAACCTTTAACTGAAGAAGATTTACACAAGCTCGAAAAAGCCTTGAATAGTCCTGATTTGTATATTACTGAAGAGGTTTTGCAAAAAGTGTATGGGCAAAATAAAGGCACGTTAGTTCAGTTCTTAAAAAAGATTCTTGGAATGTATGAATTCCCAGAACCAGCAACCATAATTGATGAAGAATTTAGAACATTCATTATAGAACATGCAAAAGAACTAAACTCAAATCAAATTAACTTCTTGCGCACTCTCAGAACTGTATTCACAAGCAAAAAGCATATTGAATTAGCAGACTTCTATGAACCACCATTCACTAACATTCCAAATGCACCAACTCCTTTATTCAAAGAACCTTTATTGAAAGAAATTGTTTTGCTATGCAAAACGCTTGAAGAAAAAGTATCTGCTTAACCGCCGGCAGAGCACTCTCGTTTCTTTTAAAAACCCCTCATTAGAAATCTTAATTAAACATAATAAGGTTTTCAAATGTTAAATGCAGAACTCAAGTCAGATTTAGATAAGCTCTGGAAACGATTCTGGGCAGGCGGACTAGCAAACCCACTCACCGCCATAGAACAAATATCAAACCTCATATTCATCAAACGCCTCGAAGATCTCGACAATCAAAACATTAAACGTGCAGAAGCAAAAAAAGAAAAATACAAATCAATCTTCTCAGGAACTTTTGAAGTAAGCGGCAAAAAAATAGACAAAGCAACCTGCAAGTGGTCACACTGGAAACACTTCACCGCAGAACAAATGCTTGTCCACGTTAGAGATGTAGTTTTCCCTTTCATGAAACAAGCTGATCATTTAGAAATAATGGAAGACGCAATATTCATGATACCAAAAGCATCACTCCTACAAGAAGCAGTAAGTATTATTGACAACCTCAAAATCGCACCACAAAACTACGACGTCCTCGGAGACCTATACGAATACCTGCTTAGCGAATTAAGTAGCGCTGGCAAAGTAGGACAATTTCGAACACCACGCCACATAATCCGCATGATGATAGAACTACTAGAACCAAAAATCGGCGACAAAATTTGTGACCCAGCATGCGGAACAGCGGGCTTCCTAGTAAACGCCTTTGAATACATTAAGAAAAGCAACACAAGTACTGAACTTATTCAATATGATGAGGCAGGAATAGCCCACAACTTAATCGGCGACAAAATTACAAAAAAAGAACACTGGAAAATACTTAACACTGAAACACTTTACGGTTATGACTTTGATTCAACCATGGCACGAATAGCGACCATGAATTTACTTCTTCATGGAATTGACAAACCAAACATAAAACGCTTTGACACA
Source organism: archaeon (assembly GCA_037141515.1). Lineage (GTDB taxonomy): Archaea > Iainarchaeota > Iainarchaeia > Iainarchaeales > JAAZKV01 > JAAZKV01. Next base: position 8,979 of record JBAXCL010000021.1, on the reverse strand, counting down.
CTCTCAAAAGCTTTTGAACAAAAATCACATTATGATATTATCCTAGCCAATCCACCATTTACAGGCTCACTTGATGAATCAGATATTCACTCAGCTTTCAAAGCAGACACCACAAAAACAGAACTTTTATTTATAGAATTATTTTACAATCTACTTACGATTGGCGGGCGCGCAGCAGTAATAGTACCAAACGGAGTATTATTTGGTTCATCAAACGCTCATAAGAAAATAAGACAATTACTTTTAGAAAAATGTCAACTTGAAGCAGTAATCTCAATGCCTTCAGGGGTATTCCGCCCATATGCTGGTGTTGGTACTGCAGTTTTAGTTTTTATTAAAAGTAGTGATAAAACTGAATCAGTTTGGTTTTATGATATGGTAAGCGATGGCTTTTCACTCGATGACAAACGAGATCCTATTGGAGATGGCAAAGGCGATATACCAGACATTGTAGAAAAATACAGAACAAAAGCAATTTCAGAAAAAAGTATTCTTGTGCCAATTGACAAAATTAAGTCAAATGATTTCAATCTTAGCATTTCGGCTTATAGAGAAACCAAACAAGAACACATAGAATATGAACAACCAAAGAAAATCATTGAAAAAGTTCTAAAAATGGAAAAAGAGATACAAGAAGAACTTGAAGAACTAAAGAAGATGGTTTGATTGGTAAAAGAAAAGTTTTACTTTCCAATTTCAGAGGATTACACAAACATTATTGGAATAACAGGATCTAAAGGATGTTTAGTATTCCCAATTGCAGTTAATGGTATCAGCAATTTTCATGTGACTGCATTTATTAAAACAAATATTGCTGGCGACTGCGCCTATGACATACACCTAACTGAAAACAAAATAAACAGACATATTCCACTATTTAGTGGGACAATCAGTAAAGATTCACTTGATAATTTTGGTACAAAATGCAAGCAATTTGCAATAGATATTCTCCCAATATTAAATAAGCACACAACAAACATAGAAGAATCAAGAAAACATGAATTATACTGCATCGATTGTACCCTTACAAAAACCAAATTACCAAACGAACTCTCACAAACACGTCTATTCTGGGAAAAACTTAATTCAACCACTGATCTTGAATTAATAAGCCAATATAACTTATGCAAGGATGAAAAACACTCTTTCTTTTATGATACTAAAAGCAAAATGGTAATTTGCAGATATACAAATGGAGTCTGCCTCGGATTTAGAGATATTCTTGAATTCATGGAGGAAATGGGCGCTTTGATTAGTGAAAGATTTTCTCCAGAAATTGAAAAACTTGAAATAATACGAGATAATATATTTCAAAAAATACAAAATGAAGTTATAAATTATTCTTAGGTGCTATAAATGGTTACAAAAACCCTTGATGAACTTTGTGAAATAATTGGTGGAATTCCTGCGCCAAAAGAAGACTCCTCATTTGACCCTAAGGGAATCCCTTTTGTAAGGATGCAGGACTTAGGTCGATATCATTTGACATCAAACTTAATGATAACAAAAGATAGCCTAAGTTCTGAATTTACTAAAAATACAAAACGAGGGTTTGTAAAAGCCGGATCAATTCTTATGCCTCGCAGTGGTTCTGTGGGATTAAATCATAGGGCAATTCTCGGAACTGACGCATATATTGTGAGTCATATCTGTGCATTAACACCTAAAAGCAAAGAAATTTACAATAAGTATCTTTACTATTATCTTTGCTCTATAACAATGGACAAAATAGTAAAAAAAACCACTGGACTTGACGCAATAACGTTTGAAGATTTAAAAAAGATTAAAGTTCCAGTTCCGCCAATTGAAGAACAAAAGAAACTTGTTGCTGTTCTTGAACGTGCCGAAAAATTAAAGGAAAGAAGAAAACACGCCTCACTAATCTTCAAAACTGCTTTAGACAGTTTTTTCAACAAAGTCACTGATGAATCAAAGAACAAACAAATTGGATTTCTTGACATATTTAATTTAACCACTGGAAAATTGAATTCTAATGCATCAGTTGCAAATGGAAAGTATCCATTTTTTACATGTTCAAAAGAAACTTTCTCTATAGATATTCCTGCTTTTGATTGTGAGGCATTATTGCTATCAGGGAATAATGCAGCTGCAGAGTATTCAGTTAAACATTATAAAGGAAAATTTAATGCATACCAAAGAACATATGTGCTTACATTAAAAGAAAAAGCGTTTTGTTATGAATTTTTTCGTTTTGCTTTGGAGAGAAAGCTTTTAGAGTTAAAATCAATTTCTTTTGGAACTAATACTAAATACTTAACATTAGGGCTATTAAAAAATGTTAAATTAACGGTCCCGTCAATTGAAGTGCAAAAAAAGTTTAGCGATTTTGTAAAAGTTCATAAAGATACTTATTCAAAACAAACTCAAACAGAAGAAGAAATCAATAATGTTTTTGATGCTTTGATGCAAAAGTCTTTTGGTGATAATTAATGGGCGGCGGACTAAACTATGAAAGAGAAAGCATGTCAAAAAGACACGCAGACACAAACTATTTTAATCGACTTACATTAACTGGTGCGGGAGAATTTCCAGCTTGCAAAGGACTTTATCCAGATTGTCCAGAAGAACCAAGTTTAATGAATTCAATGTGCAGAACCTGCCCAAGGACTGATGGTATGAAAAAGCCAAGAACGGAAGAATAAATTGGTGACTTTTTGAATAAAACTGGTTTTGGATTGGCTGTTGGCGGGTTCCTTGATGGAGTAATAGCAACTTATTTCTTAGAGACTATGTCAAAAACTATGCCACAATATGCATTGTTTTTTATTTTAATTAATTTGGCAGCAACAGTCGGGATAGTAATATTTCTTGCAGATAAGGATTTTATATTTTTAATAACTTGGCTCTTTGGAGCAATAATAATTTCAACAACTGGACTAATGAGTATTATTGATATTATGGTGTACATTGTTTTGCCCCTAACTTTGATGACCATACTTATTCTAAAACGATTTAAAGGATAATAATATTTTGCTGACCGCCACCCGCAATCCTTAAATTCTAAACCTAACTAGAACTTAATATGGCTGTTTACTCTCATTCAAAACTTAGTACTTTTGAGAATTGTAAGTACAAGTATAAACTTCATTATGTTGATGGGATTAAGCCTGAGTTTAAGGCTACTATTGAGACTTTTATGGGTTCTCGTGTTCATGAGACTTTGGAAAAGCTTTACAAGGATTTAAAGTTCATGAAAGAAAACTCGTTAGAAGATTTAATTAAGTATCTAAACAATCAGTGGGAGAAAGAATGGGCTGATAATATTATTATTAACAAAAAAGAGTATGGAAAAGATAATTATAAAAAAATGGCTGAAAAATTCATAACTGACTATTATCAGCATCACAAACCATTTAATGATATTAAAATAATTGATTTGGAAACGGAAGATAAACTAAAACTATCTAATGGTTCAAGTTATCACATAAGAATTGATAAATTTGGTTACAAAGATGACGTGTACTACGTTTGTGATTACAAAACCAATAGTTCTCTAAAAACGCAAGAAGAAGCTGACCAAGACAGGCAATTAGCAATGTATGCTTTGTGGGTTAATAAGAAATTCAAAGATGCTAAAAAAGTTGTTCTCAAGTGGCACATGTTAGCTTTTGACAAAGATGTTATTTCAGAAAGAACTCCTAAAGAATTAGAAAAGTTAGAACAAGAAACAATTAGCTTAATTAAAGAAATAGAGTCTTGTAAAGAATTTCCAACGCATGTTACTGCTTTATGCAACTATTGTGAATATCAAACAATGTGTCCTGCTTTCAAGCATAAGGTTGAATCAGAACAAAAAACATTAAAAGAATTCAAGGAAGATGATGGAGTTAAATTAGTTGATAAATTAGCTACTCTAAAAGAGCAGACAAAAGAGGCTGAAAACGAAATTGAAGAAACCCAAAAACAACTAATTCAATTTGCAATTCAAAAAGAGTTAGAAGTAGTTTATGGTTCAAACAAAAAAGCAAAAGTAACTGAATACTACAAGCTAAAGTATCCTGAAGACAAGACAAAAATAATTAAACTACTAAAAAAGCACAAACTTTACAATGACTTCATAAACATTAACTACTTGAAGCTCAACTCGCAAATTTTAGAAGGAAACATGCCAAAAGACATTGAAAAACTGCCAAAAAAAGAAAAAGACTACCGAGTAAGTTTGTCAAAAAAATGAGTGGGGATAAAGATGATTAAATTTAATAAAAATGTTGCTGAGTTTTATAAAAGCATTAATTCAGTTTCTGACCATAGATATAAGTCTTGGGAGCATTGTCATAACTTCTTTCTTAAAATAATGGGTAATGCTCTTACTGATAAGGATTTGGATTTAGCTCAATTGCATTTAGCATTTTATCTAGCAAGTTGGGGGATGTATAGAGGTTCAAGCTTTATTCTACAAAAAGATTACACAATATTCAAAAATACTGTTGAAATTATTTTGGATAAAAAATATGCTTTGTTATGGAATATTGAAAAAAACTTAACTGAGAAAAGCAAGATGATTGATTTATTTGTTGAGTTATATGGGGAATTAGATATTGAATTTAAAAATATCCGGGAATCAGTGAAAAGACATCCAGACGTAAACAAATCAAAAAGATACTTAAACAAAATAGAAAAAATATCCTCCACACTTATCACAAAAGTTATTTTGGGAACAATTGGATGCATCCCCGCCTATGATAGATATTTTATAGAAGGATTAAAGTTAGAAAATATTCAACAAAAGTTTAATCCAAATAAGTCATTTTCAAAAATGCTTGAAATTTATAGTGCTAATAAAAAAGAAATAGATACTTTGTGCAACCAATTTGCTGGATATGTTCCAATGAAAATATTGGATATGTATTTTTGGATTGAAGGTTCTGAAATTTTAGAAGACTAGGTTAGTAGTCTTCTGGCTTCATAAATGTCACCCCTTCAGAGTTTGCAATAACCCAAATACGATTTGCCTCAACTATTCTCATGCGTGAGTATTCTGAGTCTTTAGAATCTTTTTGGTTGAGCATTTCAAGACCTTTTTTAATAATCTCGTTATAGTGGTCTTTTACATCATTGAAAAGATTTGATGTGAAGACCAAGGGTATTTTGAGGTTGGAGAGTTCTCCAACCTTTACTAGAATACCGTCCTCAAGAGCTTGTTCTAAAGTGTATACGGAAATTGGTTTTCCGTACACTTCTTCTAAAGAAGGTGGATTCATTTTTTACCACCTTCCAATTTTAGTCGCTTGATTTCAAAGTCAAGCATTTGACACAATTTGTTGGTCAAATCCTGCTTAACGCGAAGCAAATCATCAGATTCGCTTAACTCAGCAGTGGCAGAAAGACCAAAACCTTTAGAACCATAATTAGCAGCACCCACTTTCTGGGACACGTTAACAGTAATTTCTTTTAGCTTCATTTGCGTTCACCTCTTTTCATTCCATCAAGTAATTCTTGGCAAGTGAATCCTCTGCCAAAAACTTGTTTTTTATCTAAATAATTCATTTTCAATCACCTCCTGAGCGGAAAACGAATTTTTTCACTAAAACCCCCCTTACGTTGCTTTGGCGGCATTAAACGCTTTAGCAGTCAGCGACCCTATGGGAAAAGCTTTAAGCTGACAAGCAACGAGTAAAAAGAAAAAATTCGTTCAAAAAAGGAGGTGGAAAATAAGACTAGAAAAAAAACAAAGGCAGGATTCGGGCCAAGAATGAGACTGAAAATGACAAAAATTCTGGAACAAAAGAGAGGAATTAAATGGGGTTGAAAGAAGCAAATTGTGAATAGGGACTTCAATCAAATAAAATGCAAAGGTTTCTTTAGAATATTTCGGCATTTTGCTTAAGAAAAGTATATTAACCAAAAAATGTTTAATATGTCGGTGCTTATTGTGGATTCTTTAGATGGTGCAAAAGGTGTACAAGACTCAGCAGTTTACGTTAATGTTGAGCCACAAGTATTAGACTGGGCAATAACTACTTCAGGTTGGAAAAAAGATGATTTGCTTAAACGACTTAAAATTAGCGAACAAACTTTTGAAGGTTGGAGAAACAAAGAATCAAGCCCAACAATAAAACAAGTTGAACTATTGTCTGAATTAGTAAAAAGACCTTTAGCTGTTTTTCTCTTAGATAAACCTCCTATTGAAAAACCACTTCCCAAAGATTATCGCCAACTTCCTAACAAAGAAGGAGAATTTGAAAAAAAAACTTTGCTAGCTATTAGAAAAGCAAGAAGACTACAAGCACTAAGCAAAGAACTTTTAGAAAATGTAAACGCAACACCACAAATACAATTTGATTCCGTAGATATTAACACTCAACCAGAAAAAATAGCTTTAGAGTATCGAAAACTATTTGGCATTGATGAAAACAGCGCCCAAATTAAGTCCTCAAGGCAACTATTCAATTTTCTTCGTGATACTTTAGAAGAAAAAAATATTTTCGTGTTTCAAATAGCCATGCCAGTTGAAGATGCCAGGGGATTTTGCTTAGTTGACGACTTGCCAGCAGTTATAGTTGTAAATACAAAAGATACTATTGAAGCAAGAACATTTACATTGGTACACGAGCTTGGACACGTCTTATTGCGAGAATCAGAAATAGATTTGCCAGAAAAAGCATTATACGCAAGAACAACAAACCCAGCAGAAAAATGGTGCAATGAATTTGCATCAACTCTGCTACTCCCAAAAGAATTAGCAAAACAAATATTTGCAACTCACGAAAAAACCCTCACGGAAACAAAAACACTTAACACACTCTCAACAAAATACTTTCTTAGCAAAGCAATGCTAGTCTACAATATGAACAAACTAGGATTTATTTCAAAAGAAATATATGACTCAGTAATGCGCCGATATGATCCAACAGCCATAATAGCACCAACAAAAACCACAAAAAAAGGAAAGTTTGGAATAACCCAAGATAAAAAATGCTTTTCAGAAAAAGGCCAAAAATTTGTGTCCCTAGTAGCATCCAATATAGAAAAAGGATACATAACCCACTATGATGCACTCGACTACCTATCTGTAAAATCCAACAAACTGGAAAAAGTAATGAAAGGACTGAAAAAATAATGGACCAAAGAAACTTCTACGTCATAGACGCAAGCTCACTAATAGAACTCAACTACCGCTACCCAATGGACATATTCCTAACCCTCTGGAAAAAAATTGAACAACTAATAAAAAACGGACTACTAATATCACACCGCGAAGTACTCAAAGAAATAACAAAAGACGACGACCTAAAAAAATGGGCAAGCAAACAAAAAAACTTCTTCAAAGAAATAGACGCCAAACAAATAGAAATAGCTACCAAAATAATAAACAAATACCCTTCACTAGTAGACATAACAAAAACATCCTCAGCCGATCCATTCCTAATAGCACTAACAGTAAACCTACAATGCGACCCACAAAAGAAAATATGCATTGGCGGACACCTAATAGTAACAGAAGAAAAAATAAGAGGAAATAGAATCCGAATACCATTCGTATGCCAAGACTACAACATAAAATGCATAGACATCAGAGAAATGTACAAAGAAGAAAAATGGAAATTCTAAAAACAAATAAAAAAACTCTTTAACTCCCTTAAGAAAAACTCTTTAATTTAAACTCCGTTCCACCAAAAGAAGCCCGCGCCAAGCCCTCCACCAAAAATATTTGCTGGAAAAAGCTTCTTTTTCTATGTTCAAATTTTGAGCCCAACTTCGGCATGAAACTGACGATAGGGTTTTATAGTAGAATGCAGTAATAGGTGTGAGTAGTTGAGTTCGAATAGAAAAACACTAATTTCTACACTCCGAGATTTGGACTCGGTCGGGGTATTAAGTTTTTAGTAAAATTACTGTAGGGGTTCCAAATGCAACCCACTCGCTTACGATATAGTTCTGATATGTAAAACTTATAACTCTTTGTTCTATGTTGGCTGAAGCAACGCTAGCATAATCTTTTTTGAAACAAGTTAGTGCCGGCAAAACACTCTCGATAAGTTTATATTATAATTACACACAATATATGTATTTGTGTGATAAAATGAAAATGGCATATTCAATACTAGTAAGAAAGATTCTGTTGCGTAACGAAAGATACCTCTCAAAAGAAGAACTCACTGAAATAAGTTCCAAATTAAAACTAAGTTATACGAAAGCAACAAACTATCTCCTAACAAACAAATACTTATACACAATATTTAGAGGGTTCTTTTTTGTTCCAAGCGTTGAGGAAAGAAAACTAAGCAGTAAAACACCAGACATACTTGAAGCAATATCCAAAGCAATGGAATACAAGGGGATAAAAAATTGGTACTTTGGTTTAGAAACAGCAATAAAACACGCTGGCATCACGCATGAATCATTCTCAATTGATTATGTCATTTCCGACAAAATATTTCGACCAAAGCCAATAGAAATACTGGGGCGAAAAATAAAGTTTATTAAACTCAAAAAAGAATTATGTGATTTTGGGGTAACAAAAGACAAGTACCTTTATTCAGATTTAGAAAAGACAATTCTTGACATTGTTTACCTAAAAAGATACTCTGGAGAAGAAGATTCTGCAATAAAAAGCTACTTGGTAGAATGGGCTGAAAAATCAAACAAAAAAAAGCTCGTTTTGTACTCAAAAAAATATCCTGACGCTGTTACTCGATTAGCGGAGGAATTCAAATGATTCCCCAAGATTTAATTAAAAAAGTTTCTGAACTAACTGGGATAAAAGATACAACTCACTTAGAAAAAGACTTGTACTTGCAAGGCATAATTTCAGAACTATCTAAGTCAAATTATTTTAGAAAAAACTATGTGTTCAAAGGCGGAACCTGTTTAACCAAAGCATACTTTGGGTATTATCGCTTTTCAGAAGACTTGGACTTCACATGGATTAATCAACAAATATTTGAAAATATGTCTGCCAAACAAGAAAGAAAGATAATATCAAAAGAACTAGAAACCCTGACTAGCGTTGTATTT
>JBAXCL010000020.1:0-12687 GCA_037141515.1 archaeon | reverse complement strand
ATTAGTTCCTGAAAATAGAGAGCTCTTTGAACACTTTTTGTTAAAACAATACAAAATAAACTACTCTCACCCACACGGGCACGAAGAAGTGTCCAATGTGCACGTAAACATTGTTACTGATTGTGTGTTAGAGTTTATGTCTTTCCTAAAGAAGCCCTTGCCTGCACATTCTGTTGAAGAACTATTAAAAATTTGTCTTGACTATGAACTCTTTTTTAACTCGAAAACTAAAACTAGGCAAATAAATACAAAAACTGAAATGAAAGAAGTTCAAACTACTAAGAGCTTATCAAAAGAAACTTTGAAGAAATATGCTGGTTCAATAAAAACCTTCTTGCGTTATTGTGCAGATAACGAAATTATTGATGATGCTGTTGTAAATAAAATTCGTCGCCAAAAGATATTCAAAGTTAGTTACTCTGAAAAACCGCGGTACAATTACTTAACTGATATTGATGAGAAGGAAAGAGATGCAATTGTATTTAGTCAAGCGAAAGACCCACTTGTATTTGCATGGTTATCATTGCTTCGTGAAACAGGGGCAAGATTAGGAGAATTAAGAAACCTAAAAATTGGAATGGTGTTAAAAAAAGAAGGACAGCAATACGCAGAAGTTGTACTTGATGGAAAGACAGGAAGAAGAGTAGTCCCAATACTAAATTCAATGGAACCGCTAATTAGGTGGATAGACCAACACCCAGATAAAAATAATCCTGATGCTTATGTTTTCCTAAGTTATGCATATTCGTTAGACAAAAAGAAACGATTGTATGATTCTTCAAAGCCCTTAACGCACGCCTATTTTTTGGGAAAAGTAAAAAAGGTAGCTTTAGAACTTGGAATAAAGCGGGAAGTGAGATGTCATTTGTTCAGGCACTTAAAAGCTGTTGAAATGAAGAAAAAGAATGTTAATGAACCAACAGCAAACGAGTTAATGGGGTGGTCAAAAAACTCTAAAATGTATTCGCATTATGGGAATGGAAACAAAGAAGCAACTTTAGAAGCAGTTTATGCTTTATCTGGAATTAAACGCCAAGAAAACAAAGAGTTAGAAGGACAATTTAAAGTATGTGCAAATTGCCATGAAATAAACTCAGCAGAAAAAGCATATTGCCAAAGATGCAGTTTAGAACTAAGCTTTACAAAACCGTCAAGCGAAATACCCGAGATAAAAGCAATGTTAGAAAGATTAGAAAAACTAGAACAATTACAACAATATAGTTTAGCAGAGGCTAATAGGAAAATAACTACGGTGAGTCAAGACCATTATGAACAATTATTGTTGAATATTCAAGGTAAGCATATGTTGTCAGTTAAGCCTCAGCATACAGTTTAGTGATGGATTTAGTTGGGATTTTAACTTTCATTGCTTCGTAACCATCTTCTGCAAATTTTTTTATAATGATATTGATAGCGCTTGTTGGTAAGGAATCAAAGTCAAATTTTGTTAATTTCAATAAATGCTTCTCAATTTTTTTGTGATTGGAGAGGAGGCTTTTTTGAGTAACATCTCTATAAATATTGTCAAGTTCTTGAGCTTTTTTGTTAAGTAAGTGGAATACTCCTGTGAGGCGAAATATTCTTTCTTGTGACATTTCTTGTGAGATAAATTGAAATAGGTTATCGGGTGTTGTTATGAACTCACTCCACTGTTTTTTTAGGGTTCTAGAAACATAAAGGTGTTTGGCATATCTCTCTGGGATAAACTCATCAACCCAATCAAGACCATCTAGTGCATTTTGGAAAAAGTTTAATCTAAAAACAGGATTATTGATAAAGGTAGTGATGTCTTTTGAATAACTTTGAACTGGAAAAAGTTCTTTAACTTCAGCATAAATTTTGCTTAAATCAAAGTAAAGGTATTTTTCTATGTTGCGCCCCCTTCTCTTACTTATTAATAGTGGGCTGTCCTCGGTGATTTCAAATTTTTGGAAAGGGGCAAACTTAGTTTTATTATATTTGTTTATTATTTGTTCTATCGCTTGGTGAGGAAACTCAGTTTTCAACTCAATACGTTTGGCAAGGTCAGTTATTTTAGTTGGTTCAAAAAATATTTCTTGAATAATGCTCCTGCTCTTTTTATTTGAGCAGATTTCTTCAAGGAAACTTAAAAGATTTCTTATTCGGTCTAATTTTGAATCATATTTTTGTTTTTTTAAGTAGTGGCTAATCGAAGAATCTGCGAATAGTCTCACACTATATTTTTTTTCAATATCTGTTCGAATTTCTTCATAAGTAAAACCTTTTTGGTTAAGTAGATGCATACGACTAATAATCTCTTTTTTCAATTTGTGGCCCCTTATTTTTGCTAAGTTGAGTTGTGTTCTTTTTTCATTAAATTGAGGCGAAACCATAATTTATGATTAAATGAATAATTTAAAAATTAGTGCTGTATAAAGGCTTCACTTTCTTCTTTGTTTATGTTCGTTAATTTTCCAAATGGGAATTCAAAAGGCAGGCTTTCAGCTGAAGAAATTATGGTGCGATATTGTTTGTCTTTGGAAGAACTTCTCAAGGAAATTGACTTACTAAAATCCTGCGAAAATCAGGGAAGCGTTGGGGGGGGAGGGTAAAGCCTCTTTCCTCAAAACAAAATGGGAGTTGATGTAAATGGAGCAAGAAATTTTTGGGTTAGTGGGTTTTAGGAATAAGGCTACTTGTCATGTAAAGGAGGTTGTTGGTGAAGCGATTGAACGGCGTACACAAGGAGATGAAACTTTGAACTGTACTCCTCACTATGTGGTTTATGGAGCAGGCCTTGGAAAAGGTAACTCGCCGGTGTTTATTTTTACTAATACCTTTGATAAGATTCAGCTAGGGGATTCGGATTTGTGGTTAAGACATATATGTTTTGAAGATGCAGAGCAGTTGTTTTTTTCTAGAATGGAATTACCTCGGAGCATTGTAAAGACGATGTGTAAAGGGCTTGGAATTCCAACTGTTGACGAGAATAAACACCCGATTGATACAGAGTCATTGATTCAGGATATTTTTGAAGCTGATTCAAATAATCCTTGTATTTTTACTTTAACGACAGGGCTTCCAGCGGTGGAGTTAGATAAGTTAACTGATGAAAGAGCAAATGAACTGGTTAAGCTGTGGTTGGAAGGGGGCTATGAAAAAGACAAACTAATAATTACTTGCTTCAAAGCGGCAGTGCCACTAGGGAATATTGTTTTGGTTAGAAAAATTGGGGACCTAATGCCATATCAACCACACTTTATTTTCTTTTCAAATACAAAAGTTGGTAAGTCTTTTACTGCTGAAAAGGTTGGGGAGAATCTAACCCGTGGAAGTGTGGCTAATTTACTTGGGTTCTCAACTGGAAATGAAATTAACCGAGGGAGCTTAGATGGGGAGACACGGATGGTTACTTTGGACGAGTTACAGGAAGAGCGCCGAACAGATTTGTTAGGGCAACTTCTCAACATAATGGAGGGTGGCGAAGCAGTAATCAGTGTGGGAAAACAAAGAATTAGAACAAAGTTTTATGGTTATCTTGGTTTTCTTGGTAACCCCAAAAAAAGTGAAGATACAGAAGATTTTGTTTTTGGAGAAGAAAAAACCAGGGAGAAAGCGTTGCTTGCGATAAAAATGGTTGAAATGCTGAAAAAAGCAACTCTCAACTATCCAGCTTATGGTAGCCGAATAGGTTTGATAATTTTTGATGCAAACCTTTCAAGGAGCACAGCAAAAGAAGCAATGCTCAATGCTGAAGAAAAAAATGCTCTTGATTGCATTGTGGAAACGCTACGCTTGGAAATAAGAGACCAATTTACAAGAGTGTTTTATGATACCAAAACTATTGCTTGGTTAAATAAATCTTTTGGGGAAGATTACAAAGTTCAAGTGAATAAAGCAATCAAGGCAATAACATTTATTCCAATAAGTGAGTTTCTTAAGGGGCATTTGGAGTCCTATAAGCACTTGCGTGGAATGGCGTTACGGCTTGCGGTAGTTGAGCGTATAAGCTCAGTTAGAAGACATACGATTCCTGTTGAAGAAATATTATCTTTAGCTGAGGAAAAATTCAAGCAGTTGTGTGTTTTAAACATAAAGAGTTTTAAAAATATTTCAGATGCTGTTGATGAAACTGCAATTGCAGACTATCATAAGTTTTTGTTTGATAATTTGCCCGCATATCAAGCAATAATTGTCAAAGCAATTGTGAAGTGGTCAGAAAATAATTCTGACGCCATTGGCAAAGCAACTACAATCCAGATTACAGCTCTTCATGAATATGTAATAGAAGAATTAAGGGTTCAGGGTTCAACGATGAGTGTGAACAGGGTTTGGGGGCTATCCTTTGGTGCGGCAGTAACATCAAATAAAAGACTTGAGGAGTTTGGTCTTCAACTTGAAGAAATAAATGGTGTTCAAACAATTGTGGTAAATGATTGGGTTCCACTGAAACATTTGATACGCAATGGTGTTGACGCGAATAAATTGGACGTGTCAACAAACAACCCATAAAATAATTTTATAAATAATAATTTTGACTCTGTGGCTGATACATGCTTCAGGTATTAGGTTTGTCATGTTTAGGCATTAATAGGGTTTAATTATTATTTATAATTTTATACTGTCTGTTCAGGCATCCTGATAAGATAACGGTCATATAAAGGTTTTGAAATATATGTTTCGCCTTGGTAGAGTGGTGTTAGCCAGGCTGATATATAGTACGGCGCTTTCAACCAAAAGATATCTAATTCTTTCAGTGAAAAATACTGCTGAAACAAGTGCGTTGCCTGTTTTTTTGCCCTGATAAGCCTGTATTACACACGTTTTATAGGACAAGCCTAGAAACACCCTGTGTTCATTAGAAATTAGCCTTGTTCTTTAGTGGAGTCTATTAAAATTTAAGTGTGAAGTGTCGCAATTGCCTGAAAGGCAATAGCTTAATAAAATCGTGTAAACCATAAAATAATAAAACTAAATTAAACTGGTTGGTGGTTTGTGTGCATTTTGTGGATAAAAATAATACTGAGTTGTATGTACTTGTTGGAGAAATAATTCAAACAGAAATAACTATTGTGCTTGACAATAAAAACGAAACTATTACTCTTCAAAGGCTTGTTGACAAAACAAAATTTGGTGAAGCTGGAGTTGAAGCATTACTTGACAAATTAGAATTAATGGGAATTGTTAAAACTAAACGAAAAAAAGCAGATTGCCTAACCTCAAAAGCATCAGTTAACACAAGCCCCAATATTTTTGAAGAAATTAAGTTTATGCCTTTAAATTTGCTTTCATATGTGGTAGATTGTTTTATTGATGATTTAAAAAATTACAATTCCGTCGCATTGCAGAAGAAACGCTCAGCAAAAGAAATGAGCGAACTCACCAAGGCAATTAAAGACCTTTCACAAACACACTTTTTCAAAAAATACTTTTTAGGTGAACTTGTTGAATACTGGCGGTATAGCACATTATCAGGGTTAGAAAAAATTATTCTTGAATTACTAAGAAAACCAGTAATTCCCCAGAATCCTGTGGAACATAATCAAGAATTCAAAATTTTATTAAATGCAAGTAAAAAAATGAAAGAAAATGGTTATTATGATACAGAACTTCGAGAGATAGAACGATATTTTTGTGTGAATCTTCAACAAAAAAAACTTTTAGGAGTAGTTAAAGAACTCATTAAAAAACAAGAAGCCAAAGAGGTTAATTCATCTTCTTTAGCACTAGTCAGATTGAAAGTTTCTAAAGAAGAAATATTAAAGAATGCTGAACAGGCGGGTATTACAAAAGAACAATCTATAAAACAACTCCAAGAATTGGAATACTTGAACGAAATTTACAAGGTAAAAGGAGATTATTATAAATTATCAATCAATATCCCAGAACTACGGTGGTTAAAATAAAATCTGAATTAAAAAAGGAACAACTCGATTTGCTTCGTGTTGCCAATCACACGGGGTTTTTTAGGGATAAATTTGTTTGGGATACTTTGGAAAAAGAAGTTATCCCAAAAATTATGAAAGTTAAGTGTGAGTTGGATTTTTTTGATAAGGGTGTTCCATTCAAAGAGCTTAAACTCCAACAGCCATTAAGTGTTCTTGTAATTGGTTGTTCAAGTGGGTGTGAAGTGTATTCAATCGGAATTGTGTTAAAAGAAATGAATATTTCTTGTGTTATTGATGCAATTGACGTTGATGCACAGAGAATTGAAGAAGCAAAAAAAGGAGTTTTTGATGCAGACCAACTGGTAGGAGTTTCTTCTAAAAGACAAAAACAATTTTTTAACAAAATTGGTAATCAGCATCAAATAAAGAAAGACTTGTTTAACATTAATTTTGTTGCTGTGGACGCATTTAATTTTTTGGCAGAAACTAAACTTGATGAATTCAAAGCATCTGTGGCAAAACACTGCTATGATTTAGTGTTTTGTAGGAATGTATTTCATTATTATGATGCAAAAGGTGCAACTGAACTACTAAACCAAATATTGAATTGTACTTCACTTAATGGATATTTGGTTTTTGGAACTGATGACTCTGTGCCAAATCATCAAGACATTAAACTTGAGTACGTTAGTGAGAGAATCTTCCGGGCTTTTGGAGAATCAATAATAGGGCACTCTGAAAAAACATATAAGAAGGCTCAGGATAACTGGTACGCTACAAGAGTTTTTACGGGTGTCTTTGAAGAACAAATTTGTGAGAATAAAATAGTAGGGATTGGTTCTGCCGGGCTAAACATTATTGGGGCACTAAAAAAGCAAACTCCAAAAAATTTTAGTTTAATTGGAGCTGATACTAATATTTGCCCATTGCTAATAGCTTCCAATTATCCTTGGATTTGCTTTGGAAGGAAACTTATTAGGGGATTTGGTTGTGGGGGCTCTATCAAAGTTGCTCAAGAAATGATAAAAGAAGGTATTCATGAATTAACTGACTTCATACAGCTAAACAAAACTAAAAAATTATTTATTGTCACTGGTGGAGGGGGTGCAACGGGCATGATAAGCACAGAAGCACTTGCAAATGAAGCACACAATAGAGGTATTCCTGTTTGTGTTGTTATTACTAAACCTTTTGCTCTGGAAAAGATACGAGTTGAAAAATTTGACAAACTTATTGGAGGGCTTGTCAAAAAAGCCAATCTTACTATTGTGCTTGAATTAGAAAATTTAAAAGATAAAAAAACTGATGCTGTTTCCTCTGATTTATTTAGAAAAGCTGACGAGTTAGTGAGCTGGATAGTTGTTGCATTAATTGAAAACAAAATTAATATAGCAGATTATTCTAAAGAGCAAGCAAGAATAGAATTCATTAATAATGAAGTTTTTATAAAAATCAAAGAAACAAAAATCCTAGTGCCATCTAATTGAAAATAGAATTGACTAAATTATTTGCGTCTGAGAAATAAGTTGCCTTCGATTTTAAGTTCTTTAAAAGAAGCTGAATACACATACCTTCGCTCCTCATCAAGAACTCTTGTAACTAATCCAGCATTTAGAAGTTTTTTTAGAGATTTAAATATTGACTCACGATTTCCAATACCTTTACCGAGCCTTCTCTTATCAAGCTTTTTGAATAATTCTGTATTGCTTAAGGGTTCCTGCGTTAGTAGACCAAGAATCCTAAATCGCGTCGGGTCACAAATTGCTTTCAATTGTTCTTCATTCATGAAGAAAATCCGCTATTGCCTAATAAATGGCTTTATTGCCCATCAGGCAATACTTAAAAGGAGTTCTAAGTAGCCTTTTTTCTATGGTTTCAAAAAAGCAACGAAAAGATAACTTACTTTTGAAATACACCGAAAATATATCTGAATTAAATAGAATATTAATGTTTCTAAAAAACAACAGCAACTATCCTGAAGAGTATAACAGAAAATTTACTCTCAAAGTAATTGGGGGTAGCTCAAGCTTGAACGAAAAACTTAGGGCTCTATTTATTTCTACGATGTCAAGTGGGGCAGGGCGAAATCTTACTGCCACAGGGAAATCTGCAAAGAACTTTTTTAACAAAACCAAACAGTTTGGCTCTGAGAAAGGCAACTTTAAGGAATTTTTACAATGCTTTGATAAAGAAATTACTGATTTTAGTGATTTGTTTGAATATTTTACTGTAAAAGCAAAGAAAGATTTTCCGCATTTAGGGAAAAAGAAAACAGCGTTATTTATTAGGGACTTAAACACTCTAAACGACAAGCTTTTCACAAACTACGCTGTTGTCAAAGGAGAACTAAGAATCCCAGTTGATATTGTTATTTCCATTATGTTAAATAAAATTATGCGATTGTCTGGAAAAGACATAATAAAGGCAGAAAGAGATTTTGATTTAGTCAATGAATTTGCAAAGAAAGCATATCCTGAGAACCCATTATTGATTGAAGATTTATGGTTTTGGGGATACTTTAACCAAACCGGAGCAGGGCATAATAGGGTTATAGGATTTAATGAGGATAAGTACTATTCCGACCAGTGTCTTTTTCCTCAGCAAGAACTAGAAAACAAGTTCAAAGAGTTTTCAAAGTTAGTTAACAAGGAGTGAGAGTATTTTGCATTTAGGGGTGATTTAATGGGAAATAAGTTTGAGTGTTCAAGATGTCATGCGGTTGTAGAAATTTCGTTCAATAAAACTGTTCCGGACAAGAAGGAAGATGGCCCTTGTCCAAAGGCTTCTAATGGGGAGCATAGTTGGTGGAGAGCTTAATATGCAGGAATATAAGTTTCGGTGTTTTCATTGTGGTATGATTGTTACTTCAAACACAAGTTTTCCGAATGCTCAACTTGGGGGCAGATGCCCAAGAATAGCTAGTGGAAATCATTCATGGACTGCAGAACGAGGGGGCGGAATATTAAATAAGGAAAATATTTTTGCTGGAGCTTTGGGCTTGGCAGCAGGATACATGATTGGAAAGGAAGCTGAAAAAAAAGAGGAAGAGTCAAAAGATGATAGCGAAAAGTCTTTTTCGGATGAGATTGAAAAAGAACTTGAAGGGTATAATGCAGAATTGGAAAACCAAAAGAAGCCAATCATTTACAGAAAAGACAAAAATACTTTAAAAATGCTGAAAAAAAGAAAATGATGCTCTTGAGAATTAATGAAACATTGCCGGCAAAGAGCTTTCAAAGCACTTAAAAAACCTAACAAAGTCTATTCTAATATCCTTTTAGAAAAAATTGGTGAAATAAATGGAAGTAAGAAAAAAGACAAAAGACGATTATGTAACACTTATAGAGAAAAAAGTGCATGAAGGTCCAGGATATTTTGCTAGAATTACTGCTCGGCGGGATAAAGAAACCAATAAAGTTACTTTGAGTGTATATAGACCACTTGGGAACAAGCTACATCAGAATATCTCCTTTGGTAAGAGAAGTTTTATGCACGCAGTATTTAACGTTTTGCAAGATATTGAGAAAAAAGTAGGTTGGCGATTAACGGATGCAGAAGTTAACCAATTAGACCTTGAGAAATCTTTAGATTTAGAAGCCGACTTAAAAGTTCTAAAACAAAAAGATAAGAAAAATAAAGAATACATAAAACAATTATCAAACAAAATTAACCAACAGGATTTGGCACAAGTTGTGACCACGCAATTCAATGGTGCATTTACTGTAGCTCATAAGCAGTTCAAAGAAAAAATTGATGGTAATAATGAACATGAAATTCAAAAGTTTCTTTCAAATCACTTGTGGTTAATATCTCCTGAATATTATGGTCAAACAAAAGATAGGATAACTGAGGGCGGGCAATATGATTTTAAAGTAAAAAAGTTAGGTGGCTTTTATGATATTATTGAAATTAAAAAACCAAAACTTGAATTGTTTAAAGGTAATGTTACTCAGTTTGCTCAAGAAAGTCCATCAAAAGCCCCTGCTATTAAGAGGGAAGTTAAGCATGCATTATTTCAATTAATGGAATATCTGGAGAGAGAAACTTCTGCAACACAAAGGCAACTAGGTACTGCATTTAGACAAGGTTCTGTTAATGAAAATCAGGCTGTTTTCAAGCCCAAAGGTACATTAGTTATTGGTGAATTTAGTTCTAATGAAAAGAAAGCTAGTGCAGAAAGAATGCTTTTGAGACAATTTAATTCATATCTGCATGGAATTGAAATAATTACATACACTGAATTATTGGAAAGAAGTAATTTATTTGCGCAATTAAAAGAAACTAAAGTGAAAAGGAAGTTAATTAAAAAATAGTGGTTCAAATGGCTTGTTATTCTCATTCTAAATTGAGTACCTTCGAAGCTTGTAAGCAGAAATATAAATTCAGTTATATTGATGGTATTCGTTTTGAGAAGGCAAAAGCTGCACAATTAGTTCTTGGCGGGGTTGTTCACAAGGTTTTAGAAAAACTTTATAGTGATTTGAAGTTTAATAAAGTTAATTCTTTGAAAGAAATACTAAATTATTTTGAAACTGTTTGGGGAAAAGAGTGGACTGAGGAAGTAATTAACCCTAAAGAAGCCGAGGGTATTACCGAGGAGCATTTCAAATCAATGGGCAAGAAGTATATTGAAGAATATTACAATCATTACAGTCCTTTTAATCAAATGAGGGTTCTTGGAATTGAAACAGAAGATAAGTTAAAACTCAAGAACGGGGCAAGTTATGACATTAGAATTGACAAGTTAGGTTGCAATGGTGAAACTTATTTTGTTTGTGATTACAAAACAGATTTGAAACTAAAAGACCAAGATACAGCTGACCAAGATAGACAACTAGCGATGTATTCTCTTTGGGTAAAGAAAAAATTCAAGGATGCTAAAAAAATAGTTCTCTTATGGCACATGCTAGCCTTTGACAAAGAAGTAACTTCAGAAAGAACTGCAGAACACTTAGAGAAACTTGAAGAGAATATAGTTAATTTAATCAAAGAAATTGAATCAACTAAAGAGTACCCGACAAGCGTATCTGGGAGATGTGTTTATTGTGAGTACAAACAGATGTGCCCTAGCTTCAAACACGAAGCAGAATTAGAAATAAAAACAGTTAAAGAATTCAAAGCTGATGAGGGAGTAAAATTAGTAAACAAATATTCTAAATTAAAGGATATTGAAAAAGAAACAAAAAAAGAAGTAGAAGAAATTCAAACAAACCTAATAGCCTTCTCCCAGCAACACGAGGTAGACATAATTTATGGCTCAAACAAAAAAGTATCAGTAAAAGAATATGATAGAATAATGTGGTCAGATGAGAACAAAGAAAAACTTGAAGAATTATTAAAAAAGAAAGGATTGTATGAAACCTTTTCAATGATAAGCTACCCAAAGCTCAACGCACAAATCAACGAAGGAAATTTAAGCAAAACAATAGAAAAGCTATCAACAAAAGAAAAAGACTACCGAATAAACCTTGCTAATAAGAAAAAAGATGAATAGGCAAACCAAAAATGCCAATGATGCCACGGAAAATAATTAAGCCATATTTTGCTTTGTTAGTATTATTGATTTTTGTTAGGGGCAAAGGTTAATAGTGCAAAATATTACTCAAAACAATTCGCTCAATTATTTTATTTAATTCATCTTCGTTAATATCCCAATCAAAGTTAGGCAAGATTTTCATTGCAAAATATTTCAATAGTTCTTTTTCATTAATTAGTTTCATAGAGACTTTGTCTTCTGTAGTAATTTCATTCCAACTTGTGTTATGTTTTTTTCGATAGTGTCGAAAAAGGTCGTCCAAAATCATGCTTTTACCGTGAATTTGACGCAAAGTTACATTAATTTTAATTTCTGCAGAGTAATTTAATTTATTTAGTAATTCTTTTGATAGTCTTATTGCTATTAATATTTCCTTTAAGATTTCTTCTAGATTTAAGGGCTCATTATTTTCCAATTGGGCTTCATGAACCATTGGGCCAGTAATGCAGAGTTTTTGACGATGCACATTTCGGCCTCCAACAGTATAGAACTCGTAGCCATCAGAATGAGTCCGATGTTCATTGCCAATACGGTACTTGAATTTATAAAGTTCTTCTGTTGTTTTTGTTGTTATTGGCAAAGATTTATTTGGCATTCGTATTGGAAAAATGCAAACCGAAACAGCTGGTGCCATCATATCAACCATTGATTCATAAATGCCACCAGTATTACATTCAGTTATTTCCGTTTGCTTATTAATTATTTTTGGAGTTGTTTCATTTGAGGCATATGAAATATGTACTAAAGATGAACACAAGGCAACAAGGTCTTTTGGAATTTTATCCAATATTGCTAAAGTAAAGGCGGCTACTTTGTCAACAAGTTCCTGTTTTAAGTTTGTAAGATTTTTTATTTTAAGTTTAACCAGTTGATTATTGCTTGAAAATATAATTTCTTTTTTATCATAATTAATTTTTGTGTTATCCTTATGCCTAAGGGAATTGCTTATTGTAATATATCTTTTTGGAATTGCAAAATTAGTTTTTACCTTTGAATCAGTTAATATTTTTTCACAACTCCCTAAAGTCCAATTTTTGTTGGGTTGTGTATTTTTCACTATTGCAACAAATGCTTTTAGTATATTTTTGTATCCTCCTTCAAGAAACTCTTCGAGTTCATCAATACTTGACAGAGTTAGTTCTTTTTCATTAGGGTTAATTATTTTTTTTCGCATTATGTTTCTGTCGCCAGCATTGTTATAACTTGAAAGCACATTATCAACAACTTCTGGATTCATAAATTGAGCTATGTTATTTACATCAACCGTGTAAGGTTTCAACAGTTTTCTCCAGTTTTTAAGAT
>JBAXCL010000019.1:0-13088 GCA_037141515.1 archaeon | reverse complement strand
AATAATGAAGCAGGTGACCTTTTTTATTTAATCAAAAAGTGGCAAACTCAGGTTTCAATACATTTTTTCCAGCAGACTATTTTTTTAGGAGCAAGTCAATCTTTGTCTCAAGCAGTGCAAGCTTTGTTTCGATTTCTTTTATTGTTAAGCCGAGTTTTTCTGATTCGCGCCATTTGTAAAATACTTGAGGGTTATTCTGAAGTCTGCTTGTGTCCAGGGGGAGTATTGGCTGTTGTTGAGCCAGTTGATTAGTGTTTCAATGTCTTTTCTGTTTGCTTGAGTTAGAGATTTGTTTAATTGTTCTGCTATTTTTTTGATGTGGAATAAGTATTTTCTTGTTCGGGTTTTTGTTAACCCTCTTGCTGTGCAGTTGTTAGCAAAGTCGAGGATTAATTTTTTGTTTTCTTTGGATAGGTTGCTGTTGTCGAGTAGTTTGAGTGAGTTTTCGTATTGGTTGTTGCCATATAGTGATTCTGTTTGTTTTTCTTTTTGCTTCATATTAACCCTGCCTTTTATGCGATATAAAAGGGCAAGGGTGTGGCATTAGTAAAACTATAAGTGCCACTGGGCGGAATCGCACCGCCGACCTCCTGATTATGAGTCAGGCGATCTAACTGCTGATCTACAGTGGCAGAGCCGTTCTGCCGGCTCGCGGGCGGCGCTCGCTTGGAGCTCGCATTACACGCGAGTGTCAGGAATTAATTTCTATTTTATTCTACCATTTGCTTCGCACACAGTAGAAAACAGTAAATTCCTAAATAACATCTTTTGGGAAAAGCTTTAATACTTGACCAAAAGCGTTTATTCTTCTAGAGCCACCATTCTGCTTTTGACAATTAGGTTTGCTCCGTAGAGCACTATTCTATCAGCATATCCTAAAAACATGCTTGTTTCGAGTACTCCGGGGATTCGTTTTGCTTGGTAGTCTAAGTCTTCTAGAGAGTATATTTCGTCGCATAATACGTCTGCAAAGTAGTGTCCTGTTTCGCTTAGTACTGCTCTACCGTTTGCCATTCTTAGTTTTGGTTCGCCTAGGTTCATTAGTTGTGTCATTGTTTTGTTTACTGCAAAGTTGCTTATTTCAACTGAAATATTTGGTTTTAGTTTTTGAACAAAGTTTTTTTCTTTGCACACAACAATCATTTCGGCAGCGTCTTGGGCTATCATTTTGTCTCTAATTAATGAAGTTGTTTCGTTTGAGATGTAATTAAAATCTTCATCTACTTGGTCGACAAAATCAAATGCCAAGTCGATTGATACCTCGTCGAGTGGCACTGTTATTAGTTTTAGTTGGGAACAAATTATGCCCATTGAGTGGGATGTTGGAACTACTTTTACTCTTATTCCGGAGTGTTCAATGTATAGTGCAAGTTTTTTTAGGAAGTTCTCATTGCTTGGCCCTGTGCCAAATGAAATTATCGAGTTTTGTTTGACGTAGCGTTCAAGTAATCCTTCTACTCTATCGTCTGCAATCATATTACCACTAATCTAGATTACGCTTTTTGTGAATAAAAAACCAAGTGGTTAGTACAACTTTCACTATTGTGGTACTTTTAATTGCATTCTTATTGGCAATCCCAATTTTTTTAATAGTTTTTATGATTTTTCTTCCCTAAAACCAAGGGATTTGTAAAATTTAATCGCAGTTTTATTGTTTGAGTTTACTTCTAGTTCTAAAAATTTAACACGTTTTTCACTTTTTGCAATTGATATAATTTCTTTAATAGCGGTTGTTGCAAATTTTTCGCGTTGATAGTTTTTTCTTACTCGAAGAGAGTAAATATACAGTTTTGTTTCCAAAGGATTTTGCAAAGCGATTTCATGATAATTTACTCCGGCCAGTATTTTTCCTTTTTCAGAGAATCGAATCTTTCCTTTATTATAATTTTCTCTTGTTTTTGCAAACATTATTACGTGTTTTATCCCTTGGCGGTTTGAATGTTCCACGGTGTGCCACAAAAAGCGCTTGTTGCTTTTCATTAAAGTAGAGTCACGTATTCTTTCGCGCGCCCCAATTAATTTTCCTACTTTTTTATTAATCATATAATTAATCATCTCGCCAATTTATTTTTACATCATCAGTTCGTTGTTTTGGGAGAATTTCGGAAGTTGATGGATTTGTTTTCCATCCTTTTTTGTGCATTATTAGTCCAAGCCAAGCTATCATCGCAGCATTGTCAACCATCACTGAATTTGGAGGAACAAATAATTTTGCGCCGCGTTCTTCGCACATTTTTCTAACCATTTCTTGTAAAGCTTTTGAGCACCCTACCCCGCCGCCCAGAACAACTTCTTTTTTTTCAGTGTGTGCGAGGGCTCTTTCAGTTACTTCGGTTAGCATCGCAAATGCGTTGTGGAGTGCAAAGTAAACTAAATCTTCTTTTCTTATCTTGCCTTCAACAATCAACGGAATTTTTTTTTCTGCTGAAGTAAGTAATCCTGAGAAAGCAAGGTCCATTCCTTTTACTGTGTAGGGTAATTCAATTAATTCGCGTGGTGAAGTTGTTGCTTCACTGCGCCCTAAAAAAGCGTCTGCTTTTGTAAGGTTTCCAGAAAAGTACATTTTGTCAAGTGTCGGCCCTGCAGGAAATCCCATTCCTAGTTTTCTTCCAAAACTGTCCAAGAAGTTGCCAACCCCCATATCAAGCGTTTCACCAAACACGCGGTAATAATTATTTTCATAGCATATAATTTGTGTATTTGCTCCTGACGCGTAGAGCATTACAGGGTCAATTGAGTTGCAAAGTTTTCTACCAATTTCTAGGTGTGCAATGCAATGGTTTACTCCAACTAAAGGAATTTTGTTTTTCAGTGCGAGTTGGCGTGCGGTTATTGCTCCTGAACGTAAAGCGTTGCCTATTCCCGGGCCTTGACTAAATGAGATTAAATTAATTTCTTTCATTGAAACTTTTGCATTAGCGAGTGCGTTTGCAATTACTATTGGCGCAGCTTTGTAGTGGTGCTCGGCTAGTTCGCGTGGAATCATTCCGCCTTTTTCAGTTGTGTATGAATCTTTTTCGTTTGAGAGTATTTCGCAAGTTGATTTAGAATAATCAACTGTATCAATATTACTTTTTACTACTGAAATGCCCAGTGTGTGAGCAGTTGATTCGATCCCAAGGCAATACATTTAATCACTATTATATTACTTCTAGCATAGGTGATAAAAACTTCTTCTTTTAGAGTACCAAGTAAATTAAGATTGCAATTATATTATAGAGTAAGTGCCCCAAATAATTTTGCATTAGCGAATTGTGTTTTTTATACCAGTACGCAAGTATTAACCCTAAAGCAAATACTCCAATTATTTCAGCTATTGAACCATATCCTATATGGAGTATAGTAAATACTGCGGTTGATGGAAATATTCCTATTCTTTTTTGCAAGAATCCTCGAAAAAAGAATTCTTCAATAAAAACTACTACTGCAATAGTTATTGCAAAAAACAAAGCACTGTTTTGAATTTCACTGTTTATTACATCATTCACATTATTCAAGTCATTTAGTCCGGCAATTGAAAGAATTGTTGAGAGTGCCAAGAATGCAACAAATAGAAGTACTAAGAGCACTATTGCTCCGCTTAATTCTTTTTTCCAAGCTAATCTTTTTGGTAATAGTTCAAAAATTGTTTTTCCCCAAGAATTGTTTTTTAACGCGCGAAAGTAAAAGAACGGGAAAGCAACCATGCAAAAAAGCATTAGGTAGTAGAGCATGATTATTAAAGAGCTCAAGTTATTTTAAATTGAACGTAAAAAAAATTAACTCAAGCAAGGAGATTTTTAACCCAGAAGTTATTGAAAGAAGAACTGAATCAGAAATTAACTATTATTTCTTTTCCATGTATCCGCATGAGCCGCAGGAGAGTCTGTCTTTGTGTTCTGCCATGAATATCCCATAACCACATTTTGGACAGAATTTTTTCTTTCTTTTTAGCACACCGCTTGAAACATCATAGTATTCAGACTTTTTTTGTTTTCCTTTTCCTTCTTTTTCAGCCATTCAATCACCATTAAATAAACTCAATTCATTTCTTAAAATTTGCTGGGGGTGCTTCAGGACCTGATGCAATTTCAGCTTTTTTCTCTTTTCCAAAATTTCTTTCTCTGATATATTTTACTTCACTTTTCTTCAAATCTTCAGAAGAATTGTAAACACGCGCGTATACTTTAGCTCTTGAAGAACCAAATTTTGATTTTACTTGCCATATTGCGATTTGCTCGTCTTTAACATTAAGTAGCGCTGCTAGTTTTTCTCTTATAAGCGTCTTTGCAGGAATAATTTTTTCGTGCATTTCTGCAATTATTTCTTGTCTGCTTAGGACCTCATTTTTCTTCTTTTCTGTTATTTTCAAATCCATTTGCTCACCAACAATATATTTTTAATAAATCCAACTAAATTAACTTACCTGCTTAATCTTAGCGCAAATTTTCCTCTTCTTGTTATTCCCATTTTTTTTGCTATTTCGCTTTCTTCAGGTTTAATTATTACAACATATCCTCTCCAGAATGTTGTGAATGCTTTTTCGTTGCAGTTTGGGCATGTGTCCCCTTCTTCAACAATGAATCTGCAATTTCTACATGCTTTTTCTTTTAACATTATAATCAATCCCTAAATATTTTCATTAATCATTATTTCGCAAATTAATTAATTATTATTTCTTATCTTCTTTTGGTTTTGCTTCTTTCTTTTCAGCTTTTTTTTCTTCAGGAGCTTTATCGCCTTTTGCTTTTTTGCCTCTTACTTCTTTTACTCCTTTTTCATCAACTTTTGCCCAATCTGGTTTTCCTAAGAATGGCTGTCTCATTGTTAGCCCGATTTTTGAACTTGATGTATCTCCTTTCAAAGAGATTGTAACTATTCTTGCTAGAACATTGTCTTCTGGGACAAGTTTCTTATCAGTCTTCTTACCAACAAATCCAGGAAGTTTTGCATCATAGTTAATGTAATCATCCATTATTTGGCTAACGTGTATTAGTCCTTCAATTGGCCCAATTCTTACAAACGCACCAAATTCTGTCGCTTCAGTTATTGTTCCTCTTGTTACTTCTTGTACGTGTGGCTTGTAGGTTAGCATTTCTATTTCTGCTTCGTAGTATGCTGCACCATCGCCGGGTATTACGTGTCCCACCCCAACTTCGCCTATTCCAGTAATTGCAATTATAACGCCGTATTCTTCTCTTATTCTGCCTTCGTAATCTTCTCTGCAGATTTCAAGTAGTGAATCTTTAATTTTTGTTCCAAGTTTCTTTGGAGGAACTCTTACTTTATCAACGATTTTTGTTTTATAGAACATTTACTCACCTTAAATATAAACAATTAATCTAAGTGCCTTAGCGTATGCTTTGGCTTAATGGATAATAATTTATCAAAACAGCGAGTTTAAAAACCATGCCTTTTACTCAAAAATTCACTTAAGTTAATTAAAAATTTGTCCAACATTTTACGTTAAAACCAACCTTTGGAGTTAATTTACAAGCCTTGCCCAAATAATTACTGTTCAAGTAGCTCTTCTACCTCGACATAAGTAAGGCTTTTGACATAAATAGTTTTTCCGCCAGCTTCGCGTACTCTTCTTCGCAGTTCTTTATCGTTTGTTGCTATAACATATTCTTTGCTTAGCCCGATTAATTCATTATCCACATTCTCAATAGTACTATCAAGGACTTTCACATTGTTGTTTCTGAGCATTTGTTCAACAATAGAAACTTCTTTTTTTACTTTTTTATCGCTTTTTCCTAGCCCCGCTAGTTCAAACAAAATTCTGCTCAGAGTATAGAATTCGGCGGGCAATTTTTGTTTAATTTCCTCAAGCCCGTGAATTTTGTATCGCACAATAGTTAACAAAAAGTTTGTATCAAGAAGTATTTTAATTTTTTCAGCCATTTAATCACCATTTTTCAATTATTTTTTTTACTTTTTTCATTTGCTCACTCGTTCCACAGGCAAATCGAATCCATGCATCATCAAGCCCGCAGGTGCTTACTCCGTTTCCTTGATTTACTATTACCCCGTTGCTTTTCAAGTAAATAAAAAACTCATCAGCATCAGCTTTGCTCAAAAATTGCACAATTATATTGTTGGTGTTTGTGTGCATAACTTTGAAACTTTTTTTTATCATAAATTCTTCAAACGCATCTTTTCTTTTCTTTAAATTTTCAATTAATTTTTTAAAATATTTTTCTTCTTCAAGAACTATTATTGCGGCCGCAACTGAAACTGATGTAACGCTCGCATACAATTCTTTAATTCTAATTTCATCAATTAATTCTTTTTTTCCGACAATAAATCCAATTCTTAGCCCTGCAATTGAATATGCTTTTGAAAAGCTTCTCAGTACCAAAACATTTGGAAGAGTTTTAATTACTGTTTCACCGTCAAATGCATTATATGTTTCATCTACCGCCACTATTGCTTTTGTTTTTTGGGCGAAGTCCAAAATTTCGTTTTTAGTCAAAAGTCCAAATGGGTTATTAGGATTACACAAGTATACCAGTGATTTTCCAGCCAAATCTTCATCAGTATATTTTAGCTTAAAACTTTTTCCGTCAAAGCAATTAATTGCTTTGTAAGTTAATTGGTTTCTTTTTGGCGCATCGATAAATTCATAATAACTTGGAGTAAATACCAAAGTGCTTTGGCCAAAGCACCGGGCAATTAATTCAATGCCTTCATCAACACCATTAGTCAGAATAATTTCGTCTTCATTAACTCCAAGCTTTTTTGAAAGGATAGAAATAAGTTTTGGATAGTTATGCGGATATTGATTTACATCCAGAAATACTTTTTTGCAGAATTTTGAAATTATCTTTTGTGGCAAGGGAGTTTTAATATCACCAAGTTTTAGATTGATGATTTCACTAACCATTAAAGCACTTCCCCGTATGCGATTAGTCTCCATTGGCCCGCAATGTTTTTTGAAAGTGCAACTTTTTCGCCGCTTTCAGCAATTACTTCATTCTTCAAGTTAAGTACACATTTTTTTAAATCAGCTTTTACTACAAACCCAACCGTGGTATTTGTTCCAATAGTCAAAACTATCGGGTCTGTTGGTTTAATTACTATTTTCTCTTTAGCGTTTTGTTCTAGCATTCTTTCAAACATTGTAACTTTTAAATTAAGTTCTTTTACAGGTTTTGGGAGCGTTCCGGCTTTTGCTGCAATTTGCCCGCGTAGTCTATCATTTTGCCCCATGCTTGGATCAAGGTCAGTCCCTATTCCGATTAGCCCTCCGGGACGCGCAGTTTTTATTTTTCCTTCGTCGGTAGAAATACTAATTACTTTTGTTTTTGTAAATCCGTTTAACCCAGGGCCTAGTTCTATTTCGTCACCAACACTAACTGTTCCTTGCGCTATACTTCCGCCAATAATTGCGCCGTGCAAATCTTTTATTGTTGCACCGGGTTTATTCACATCAAAACTTCTTGCAATAAACATTTTCAGGGGTTTTGTTGTTTCAAAGTCTGGGGTTGGTATGTACGTTTCTATTGCCTCGATTAACGAATCAATATTTACATTAAAGTTTGCTGCGGTCGGAATTATTGGAGCGTCTTTATACCCATAGTTGTCTAAGAAGTTTCTTATTGCTTTATAATTTTCAATTGATTGTTCTTTTGTAATTAAATCAACTTTATTTTGCGCAACAACAATTTTTGTTACTCCTGCAAATTTTAGCGCCATTAAGTGTTCTATTGTTCTTGGCTGGGGGCAGGGCTCATTTGATGCTATTACTAGTACTGCTCCATTCATTAACGCAGCTCCTGAGAGCATCGTAGTCATTAGTGTTTCGTGTCCGGGCGCGTCAACAAAACTTACAATTCTTTTTGAAACTACTTCTGCGGCTTCTCCACCGTACTCTGGTTTATTATTATAAACAATCCCGCTTTTTGTTTTTAATTTATAAAAAGTCACATCCGCGTATCCAAGTCTTATCGAAATTCCTCTCTTGACTTCTTCGCTGTGTGTGTCGCACCATTTTCCAGTTAATGCTTTTGTTAAACTGGTTTTGCCATGATCAACGTGCCCTATCATGCCAATGTTTATTTCTGATTGGTGTGCTTCTTTTGTTTTTGTTTCTTTGTGATGCGCAGCATCTTTTCCTTTTTCAGGGTGTGATTTTGCAGCGTCTTTTTCCGCGTGCGCGCGGCTTTCTTTATGTTCTTTTTTTTCTTCTTTAATTTCATTTTTTTCTTCAATGGGGTGCTGAGGAGTTTTTGTCCCCTCAAGCAATTTTTCTTTATGTTTTTTTTCGATTTGTACTTCCGTTACGACAAGGGTTTTTTTCGCAGGCTTAGTAGTAGCCTTTTTTTCTTCTGTTTCTTTTATTTTTTTCATTTTATGCCCTTCAATTTTGCAACGGACTAATTATTTTAGTGCTTTGCTTTTTTTACTCCGCTTCCAAGTTCTGCAGCACCTGCCATTTCAAGACTTTTCTTGATTGATCTTTCTTTTGCAGACATCGTGTCTTCAGGAGTAGCTCCTTTCTTTCCTAGCACTGTGTTAATATCTGTGCTGCCAACTTTTGTTACGACAACATTTACTTGTGCTATTTCGTTGCTTACTGCGTTTCCGCGTACGCTTATTCTTCTTCTTTCTCCTTTTCTTGTTGCTCTAAATCCTGGTGCGTCTCCAGTGAATATTTTTTTGCGCATGCTTCCTACGAGTGATACATTCATCGGAAAACCTTGTTTGTCGCTTCCGCCTAGTATTTTTCCCTCGTATCCTGCCAAGCCTAATTCATCAAGCTTGACTACTTCGCCTATTTTTTTACCCAAGAACAAGTCATGGTCTAAACTAGCCATGTAGGCTTTTCCTGTTTTTTGGTCGCTTACAACTACTTTCATTCTAATCCCCCATTGAAGAAATTTATACGTATAATTCAATTAATTCGTGTTCCGCAATACTTTTAAGCATCGTGTAGGACACCTAAAAAACACATTATTCAGTTCCCTCGTTTACCTTTTGCTTGTCTTTTATAACCCCAAGCAGCTCTTTTTCTTCGTCACTAAAGTCACTTAGGTACTTATTCAACCCAATATAGTGCTTTTCAGGTATGCATGAATATAAATGATCTCCTTCGAACAGGTTTCGGCCTACATTCGCCCCATCAATTGAAACTGCGATTTCTTCGCCTTTTTTTGCTTCTTTTACTGCTTTTCCATCATTTTGCAGTCCTTCAATTTTACCTATTTCTACTCCTGCTTTGTTCATTACTTTCCACCCGTCACGTAATCGGCCAAATAATATTTTTACTCCAACTATTGCGGGTTTTGTGTTTCGAAATACTTTTCCTTTTAGAACCTCAAATTCCACTGGACACACTAACCCCATTAGTTCTTTTGCTTTGGAATTCTTCTTTGATTCTTCTACCCAGTTCTTGTATCCTTCAATTAAGTGGTAAATTACTTTTTCGCTAAATATTTTAACCTCTCTTTTTGCAGCTTCTTCTTTTGCGTCTTCGTCAACAGTAACATTAAACCCAAGTACTGCTCCAAGATACATATCTTCGCCCATTAGTGACGCTGCTTCCATCACGTCTTTTCTTGTTACTGGCCCGATTTCTCCGCGCCTTAGAACAAATCCTTCTTTTTTTAGCAGATTCATTATTGCTTCAAGCGAACCAATTGCATCAGCTTTAACCACGAGCCCTTTGTTTTGTGAAGAGTAACTAATTTCGCGCATTTCTGCTTTTAATTCATCAATTTCTTTTCCTGTTTTTATTTGAGTGAGTGTTGAACCTGCTAAGACATCGTCAAGTCCTGGCGCAGCAATTTTTACCCCTGTTGCGGCAGTAACACTTTTTACTGAACTAAATTTTTCTTTTGTCATTCGCATTTCTTGAAGTGGTTTTGGTTCAAGCAACGCACGTATTTTTGTAGTTATCACTCCCGCTCTCCCAAGCACCGCAATTTCATCATTTACATTTAGTGTTCCTTGATAAAGTATAACATCAATTGTTTTTCCTAATCCTTTTTCTTCTTTTGATTCTAGTACTGCAGCTTTTGCAGTTTCATCAACAGCAACATCAAGTTTTTTTTCAAGGAATTTTTGCGAAAGCCCCGAAAGTAAAGTTAGTAGTTCAGGAAGCCCTTCTTTTGTGTGCGCACTCACAGGAACTATTGGTATTTGTTTTCCAAAAGCACATCTATCAAATCTCTCGCCTTCGAATTTATATTCGTAAAGTTTTCCTATTAGCGTGTAAAGCTTTTCGTCAAAGAGTTGTTTGCTTCTTTCGTCGTGTGTTGCAAGATTTTCTAAAAAACTTCCTTCTTTTGAGGAATAAAAATTAAGCATATCTATTTTTGTCATCGCGATTACAAATGGAACTTTGAATGCGCGAAGAATTTCTATCGCTTCAACAGTCTGCGGCTGTATTCCTTGCATTACATCAATTACTAGTATTGCTAGATCCGCAATTCCTCCTCCGCGTTTTCGAAGATTAGTAAACGCTTCGTGCCCAGGAGTATCAATAAAAAGAAGGCCTGGAATTTTTAGATTAAACCCAAATTTTTTTATTAGGGGCCCCGCAACGGCCGCGATTACATCAATTGGAACTTCTGTTGCGCCTATGTGTTGTGTTATTGCACCAGCTTCTTTTGCAGCAACTCGAGTATTTCTAATCGCATCAAGGAGGGAAGTCTTGCCATGATCAACATGCCCTAGCACAGTTATTATCGGCTGTCTTATCACAACAATCCCTTCCAAAATTTAATTCATTACAAGCCAACTCAAATTTTTTTATTGATTTTGACTGATTTTTTTAATTACTTAATTTTCACTTCAACTATTTTCTAAATTCTTGATTATCTGATTAACTAATTTTCTGAATTCTTAATTATTTAACATTTAATTATCCGATAATAAATTATCTATTTTAATAATTTATTAAGTTATTAATTTTTATTTTTTTTCTTTTTTCTCGGATTCGATTTGTTCTACGCTTTTGCCTTTTTCCTTGTTCTCAACATATTTTCCTTTTTCACTTTCAGCATAGAGCCAATTGAAATCCATTTTGTCGTAGTCGAATAATTCCTCATCTTTGAAGAATCTTTTAATTTCATATTTTGCTATTTCGTCATTCTCACTAGCGTGAACTAAATTTGATTGTACGCTCATAGCAAAGTCTCCGCGTATTGTTCCTGGTAACGCGCTTCGACCATTTGTTTCGCCGACTAATTTTCTTACTACACTAACAACATCTTTTCCTTCAATTACCATTAGTACACAGGGTATGCTTGACATGTATTTTGCTATTTCGCCAAAGAATGGTTTATCAGCTAAGTGCGCGTAGTGTTCTTTTAGTTTATAAATATTTAAGTGCTCCATTTTCATTCCGACAATTTTTAGTCCTTTTTCTTCGAATCGCGTAATTATTCTTCCAAGTAGCGATCGATTTACTGAATCGGGTTTTAATATAACTAGTGTCCTTCTCACATTAATCAACTCCAATTTCACTCACCAGAATTTTTAGGCATTAAAAGCCTTTGAATAAAAATAAAAAGGCAAATACATACTTTGCCTTTTTTTGATTTTAATTTATTTTGCTCTTGCGAATCAAATTTATTATTTTTTTTCCGCTAAAGCTTCTTCCTTCTTTGCCGATAGAAGTGTTTTTTTGAGTTTGTTGTATTGTTCGGTCCACTTTGTTTTTACCGGCTTTCTTTTGAGTGCAACCATATTTTTCTCGCACTTATTAGAGCAAAAGTAAAATACCGTGCCTTCTTTTTTCACGTACATTTTGCCTCCGCCAAGCGGCAAGTCGCTTCCGCAAAAACTGCATTTTACCATTTCATTCACCTTTTTTTACCTTTGTTTTATTTCTTTTGCTTCGCGTTCAGTATCAAGCAGAATTATTACATCGCCTTTCTGTATACTTCCGCGCGCGTTTCTTCTTTTTACACGTCCTTTTTCAGGCCCGTCCATTATTCGGCACAATATTTGTGTTACTTCACCGTGAACGCCTGTTGTTTTGACGATTTCAACAACTTCTGCAGGTGTTCCTCTTTCATCAGCCATCAAAGATCACCCATTTACTTCCTTAGTTCGGCTATTTTTTTGCCTAAGTCCTTTATTTCAGCTTCTTCGCCTGATTCAATAATTGCTATTGATGCGGTTGCTGTTCTTAGCCCCGCTTTCTCGCCAAGTTCTTTTCTTGTTGAGATATAACTAAACGGTATTTGCTTTTCATCGCATAATACTGGTAAGTGCATTACCACTTCTTTTGGAGTTACATCTTCCGCGATTATTACCATTTTTGCGGTCCCGCGTTCTATTGCTTTTGTTACTTCATTTATTCCTGCTTTGATTTTTCCTTTCGCAGCAGTTTTTTCTACAAGCTCGCCGGTTCTTCCTCTAAGCTCATCAGTTAATGCTACCTTTATATAATCCGCCATCAAAAACACCTCCACTTCAACTGCAAAATAGGTTTCCCCATTAAGCATCAGTTTCATTGGCAGAAACTAGCCCTGTTAAATATAATCCTTAAAGAAAGCTTTAAAAAGGTGTTTTTGGGCAAGTTAAAAAGAGACTAAATCACTTACTTTTTTTATAAAAAGCATTAATTTAACAAGAAAATTAAGTTTCAACTTTTTAAAAGTGGCAATACCAGAAAGCAAGCAACTAATTCGCAACATTTTCCTTTTGCTTGTTTTTTTGCTCAAAGAAATAATATACAGCCGTGTTTGTGCTTTGTTGTATTGCAGTAATACTTAGGCTTGCTACTGGGCTCCCAGTCAATATCCAAGTTATTCCAAGTGTAGTAAAAAGTGTCACTGCCCTAAATTTTAGCGTTTTTTTTAGTGCTTTATTTTTCAATGCATTTGCTGGGTTAAATCCATCAGTGAAAACAAATTGAGTGTTTGCTTTTTGCGAGGGTGCTGTAAATATAGGCTGCCCAAAAAATGATTTTTCTTGGGCTTTCCATTTTCTTCCAGCGGATTTTTTTTGCTGCGAGTTACCAAAAGGCAAGGATATTTCAATAGGCATTAGTTATCACTCCACTAATACAGAACCTTATATAAAAGCTTTTCTTTTTGCGGTATTTGCTAACCGTTTTGTAGGTTTTGTTTGATTGTTTGGAATAGGTCGAGTCC
>JBAXCL010000018.1:0-13745 GCA_037141515.1 archaeon | reverse complement strand
CTTGTGAAATTTTCGGTGTCAAGTGTTTTAATTCCGCTCATGGATAGCAGGCTTTGCATTTTTTTTATTGCAAATCCAGGTATTATTCCTGTCGCGTAGAGCACGTATTTCTGTTTTGAATTGGTTTTGTTTTTTGGAAGAGATTTAATATATGCATTAATTATTGGTGATGATTTGAGCGATGCTATAATTGGAGTTCCAATTACGACGAAATCAAATTCATTAACTGACGGGGGGTTTGATTTGAATTCAATTAGGTTTTCATTTTTCTTAATCTTTTTTTTGTCTAATTTGGTTTTTGGTTCAATTAGTGTTCGTTTAACAAAAAATCCTTTTTCTTTAAAGAGTTTTTCAAATTCTTGTGCAGTTTTTT
This sequence comes from archaeon, assembly GCA_037141515.1. GTDB lineage: Archaea > Iainarchaeota > Iainarchaeia > Iainarchaeales > JAAZKV01 > JAAZKV01. The sequence continues at coordinate 13,372 of JBAXCL010000018.1, read as the reverse complement.
CTTCCTTTGAAGTCTTTGCTGCGTAGTTTTCCTTGCAATACACAATAAGCGCTTTTTTCAATTAAACACCTTGAAAACAACTACTATTTAGTTAATGGATATTAGTGTTATTTCAAATATTAATGTTTTTCCCGCAAGTTCGTGGTTAAAATCTATTGTTGCGTTTGTATCTGTTTTGGCTATTATGGTGACTGTTTGTCCTGTGCTTGTTGTTAGTTTGTCTCCTACTTTAGAATTGCCAAAATTAGGGATTGCGTTTTTATCAAATGTCCTTACCATAGTTTTATCGTATTCGCCGTAAGCTTCATTTGGTGAAAGGGTAATAGTTTTTGTTTCGCCGATTTTCATCCCCAGTACGCCTGTGTCAAATCCTTTAATCATTTGTCCAGCACCTACTGTGAATTCCAGCGGACTTCTTCCGATGCTAGTATCAAATACGCTGCCGTCTGTTAGTTTTCCAGTGTAATTTACTGAAATATTATCCCCTGATTTTACTACTTTAATTTGGTCTAAATTGTTGTAAATATTTGCGTTCTTGTCCGAACCGCTGTTTCTATCTAAAATGAAATTTCCAGTCAAATTACCACCCGGGTTATTATCCTGCCCGGTAGGTTGTGTGCAACCAAGCAGAGTAAATGCCAAAATCAATGTTGCTGATATTATAAGCATTTTTTTCATGTGAATCAATTAAAAGGAAATCAAACGAAACAATTTAAAAACAAACGATTTTGTTGGAAAACAAAAAAGACGGGGTTGTGGGAAACAAGTTAGTGCGCTGGTAGTTTTAAGGTTTTGTTGCTTTCACGTGTAGGTATTGTTCGTCATCTTTTACCTGTTCAACATTACTAAATCCTACTTCTTTTAGTGTTGTTTCCAGTGTTTCAAAATCATAGCCGAAGAAGTGGTGGTCTTCGGGGTAGTTTTCAAATCCGTATATCTTGTTCAGCGCCCATTGTTTCTTTTGTCCTTTTTCTTCTAAATATAATTTGCAAAAGTATGCTATGTTTGGAACAATTATTTCAATAGTTCCTTTTGTTTTTAGTACTCTTAGCATTTCAGATACTGCTTGTTTTGCATCTTTTCTAGGCAGATGTTCTAAAAAGAATCTTGAATAAACTTCTTCAAATTCATTTTCTAAAAATGGCAGTTGCCTCGCGTCTCCTATAACGTCTGCTTTTACGTTTGAGCGGGCATCAAAGTGAATATAACCTGCTTTTGGTTTTGCGCCTGAACCAATTTCAAGTTTTTTAAATTCATGTTGGGCTTCTTGCATAATTCTCTTAAGTATTGTTAAGAAGAAGCATTTATATTAATGTAATTCTATTAAATATTTACTTTGTAAACTAAAATTATTCTAGTGTTTGTTGTAGTTAAACGTTATTAATTTAAACAGAAAACACGCTTATTATTTATTGGTATGTTATGTTTGGGTTAGAATTTATTGGGTACGAGTTGGTAGTTCTCGTGCAGTGGTTGATTGTTTTTGCACTTAATATTGTTCCTGCTCTTGCGCCGCCTACGTGGGCAGTACTTTCTTTTTTTTATATTAGCCGCCCACAGGATATTATTATTTTAGTTGCGATTGGGGTTAGTGCTTCTGCTTGTGGAAGATTTGTGCTTGCAAAGCTTTCTGAATACTTTACTACAAAATTCGCAAGTACTGAAAAGAAGCACGAATTCATGGACATTGAAAGAAATCTCCGCACTAAAGGGTGGGAAAAATTTGTGTTTGCCTTTCTTTACTCGCTTTCTCCGCTTCCTTCAAATGCAATATTTATCGCTTTTGGGGCTACAAAAACTAGGCTTAGGGAAGTTCTAGCAGGGTTTATTGTTGGGCGAACAATTAGCTACTTATTTTTAATTTATACTACTGAAAAGATTTTTTCTTCAGTTGGTTCTACAATAACTGGCGGGGCGACTATTTGGACAATTTTAATTGAGCTTATTGGTGTGGGTGCGGTTGTTGTTTTCTTTTTGTTTGATTGGAGTAAATTAATCCGTCTTGATGGACAAGATGGTAAAAAGAAAAAAGGAAGAAGGTGGGCGCATATTAAAAAATAATTTTTTTTATCATAAACTCAATTGGCTAAGTATCAATTGCATAAGTAAATTAACCTTTCGCTCGCATATTGTATTGAATGGAACCTAATGGCGAGTTTAAATTGTTCTGCGGTTCGAGTAATCCAAAGCTTGGAAAAGATTTGTGTGCTGCGTTAAAAGTCGATCAGGGTAAAATAATTCTTAAAAAGTTCTCTAATGGTGAAACTTATGTTCAGTTTTTAGAGAACGTCCGCGCAGAGGATGTTTTTCTATTGCAAACTGCGATTAGTCCTATTAATGATTATTTGATTGAATTATTGATAATGATTGATGCTGCTAAGCGTTCTTCGGCTGGAAGAATAACTGTAATTACTCCTAATTATTTTTACGCGAGGCAGGATAGAAAAACAGCTAGTCGTGAACCAATAACTGCTAAGCTTGTAGCTAATTTAATTACTGCTGCGGGAGCAGATAGGATGGTTACGATGGATTTACACTCTGATCAATTACAAGGGTTCTTCGATATTCCTTTGGATAATTTGCCAGCAAGACAGCTTTTCATTAAGAAAGCTAAAGAGATTGGTAGTAATAGTGTTGTTGTTTCTCCTGATGCTGGTTCGTTAAAAGCTTCTACTAAAATTGCCGAGAAACTTGGGCTTGATTTAGCAATAATAAATAAAGCTCGTCGTGAGCATAACTCTGCCCAGGCGCTTGGCATAGTTGGGGCCAGTGTTTTAGGAAAAAATTGCTTAATTTTTGATGATATTGTTGATACTGCTGGGAGTTTGTGTGCTGCGATTGAATTATTAAAAAAAGAGGGTGCGCTTAAGGTTTATGCATTTGTCACGCATGGTATATTGAGCGGGAAAGCAATTGAAAGAATATCGGAATCTAGTATTGAAAAACTTTTTGTTACGGATACTTTGCCCATGGATGAAACTAGCTCAAAGATTGAGGTAATTAGTATTTCGGAGTACTTAGCAAAAGCAATTCATTGCATTCATTATAATGAAAGTGTAAGCAAGTTGTTTGAGTAGCATAATGCGCAGTAAATTAATTTAAAAACTCTTTATAATAAAAATTAATTGAAATGAGGGGGGTATTTTGTGGCAATACTTGATTTAATATTTGGGGTAGGATGGGTAATTTTAATCATAATAGTAATAATACTAATTTCAGGAATAAGAATTGTTAACCAATGGGAGACTGGTGTTCGTCTAAGACTAGGAAAATTAAAAGACACTCTTCAGCCGGGTTTGCGAATAATTATTCCGATAATTGATACTGTGAGAAAACTTGATATGCGAATTGTCACTATTGACATTCCAGGCCAGCAAGTCATAACTAAAGATAATGTGCCAGTAAAAATTAATGGTGTTGTTTATTTTAAAGTCATTGATGCGGCAACTGCAGTAACAAAGATTCAGGATTTTGAGTATGCTGTTAGCCAGTACGCTCAAACTGCACTAAGGGATGTTGCGGGCAGTATGATGCTTGATCAGGTCCTAACTGAAAGAGATAATATAGGAAAAGATATTGAAAGAATTGTTGAGAAAGCATCCATTAATTGGGGTGTTGAGATTCAAGAAATAAAGTTGCAGGATATTGAAATGCCTGAGGATTTGAAGAAGATAATGTCAAGACAAGCTAGTTCTGAAAGGGAAAAGAGAGCAACTATTATCAAGTCCGAAGGGGATCGTATGGCTGCGGAGAATTTGGCTAAAGCTGCTGAAGTAATGGCTAGGTCAAATGGTGCAATGCAACTAAGAACCCTTCAAACTATTGATGGTCTTGGCCCAAGCGCAAGTAATACAGTAATCTTGGCGGTTCCTGTAGATGTATTGGAACTTGCTCAGAACCTCAATAAAGCAATGGGGAAGAAAAATAAGTAATTGAATAAAGTCTAATTATGGTGCGGGCATTTTGCCCGCATTATTTATTTTTAATATTAATTATTTTGTTTAATAGTGAATTATTTGATTTACTTTGCACAGCATCAATTAGTATATATACAGGTGTGATTATAGAATACACTAGTGATGATTTGTCACTGGTGGTAATATGGTTGATGCTATTGAAGTAACTGATAAAAATTTTTCTGACAAGGTTCTAAAAGCTCCAAAAGGACAAATTGTTATTGTCGATTTTTGGGCTGCTTGGTGCGGGCCTTGCAAAATGCTTGGACCAATAATGGAAAAAATGGCAGGAAAATATAAAGGAAAACTCACTGTGGCAAAGGTTAATGTTGAAGAAAACAAAGAATTTGCTGAAAAATATGAAATATCAGGCATTCCTGCGGTTAAAATGTTTAAGAATGGAAAAATTATTGATGAATTTGTCGGGTATATTCCTGAAAATCTTGTGGTTGAATGGATTGAAAAAAACCTAATAAAGTAATTGAAAGCCATAACGAAAAATTGGCGCTTTAATCCAAAAGCAGCCAATAAGGGATATGAATTAAATTAGAAAAAGGTGATTATTATGCAACAATATGACGTAGCAATAATAGGCGCAGGTCCTGCTGGGTTAATGGCTGCGGTTTATGCTGGGCGATACAAGCTTAAGACTATTGTAATTGGAGAACTTCACGGGGGAACAATCGGCGAAGCAATAACTGTGTGCAATTTCCCAACTTACACTGAAATTTCAGGCACTGAACTTTCCCAAAAAATGGTTAATCAGGTAACAAATCTTGGCATAAATATTCTTGGAGAGAAAATTAATGTTGTTGAAAAAAATGAAAATGGATTTTTGATTAAAGGTAGTGAAAAAGTAATTACTGCGAAAAAAGTCATTCTTGCAATTGGGACAAAAAGAAAACACCTTGGTTTGCCAAAAGAAAATGAGTTTTCCGGAAAAGGGGTAAGTTATTGTTCTGCGTGTGACGGAATGTTTTTTGTAGACAAAGTAGTCGGAGTGGTTGGTGGGAGTGATTCTGCATTAACAGCCGCAATTCATTTAGCAGATATTGCAAAAAAAGTTTATATTTTTTATAGGAAAGATAAGTTTTCAAAAGCCGAACCGACTTGGGTAGAAATGGTACTAAAAAATAAAAAAATATTGCCTGTGTTTAATTCAAATATAGTAGAACTAATTGGTGAGCGTAAGCTTGAAGGAGTAAAACTAGATAATGGTAAACAAGTAGTTCTTAATGGGTTGTTTATTGAGATTGGTTCCGAGCCAAAGAATGAGTTTTTGAGTCAAATGAAATTAAAGACTGACAAAGAAGGGTATGTTTTGGTTGATAAACTAATGAGGACAAATGTTCATGGAATATTCTCAGCAGGGGATTTGAATTCAGGTAACTTTAAGCAAGCTGTAATAGCTACTGCTGAAGGTGCAATTGCAGCAAATGCAGTTTATGAAGAAGTAAAGTATGAACTTAATAGTAGTAAAAATAAAATAAATGCGAATAAGTAATGAAATTAAAAAGATAAAAATTTAGTGTTTGAATTTTAGTAGTGAATATTTTTGAGGTGAGTTGAAATGGATTTAACATGTAAGCAAATTGAACCAAGGGACTTGATTAAATGTACCTTCGGGCTTAACAAAACTGAGCTTGAACTATTTTTATTCCTTACAAAGGGCAAGAAGTGCGAAACTGTCCAAACATTAAGCAAAAATCTTAAACTTGATAGAACTACTATTCAAAAGTCTCTAAAAAATCTCCTTGAAAAAGAAATAATTGACAGGAGACAAGATAATTTAGATAACGGCGGCTATGTTTTTCGTTACTGCGTAAAGAAAAAAGCTGAGATTAAGGAAATGATGCACAAAATTATCAACGACTGGCACGAATCAGCCAATAATGAAATTACTGGTATATTTGCAGATTACTAGTTAAATGCATTACAATTGGAATAGTTGTATAAAATTTAGATTAGTAAATTATTCGCTAAATGTAAAGTATAATAAATAAAGTCAAAGTTTTAAATTAAAGTTTTTTCCAAAGGTAAATGCAAGATAGCCACTTAAATCGATTGGATATTTATATTTTGAATCAAATAAGGTGATTAATTTATGACTAGTGCTGCAATTGAATTGCATAAAAGATTAAAGGGTAAGCTTTCCGTTGAACCAAAAGCAAAAATAAATACTAATGCTGATTTATCGCTTGTTTATACGCCTGGTGTTGCGGAGCCGTGCATGGAAATTTTTAAGAATCCTAAACTGGTTTTTGAGTATACTATAAAGAACAACACTGTCGCAGTTGTAACTGATGGAACTGCAGTTCTTGGGCTTGGGGATATAGGTCCAGAGGCGTCACTTCCCGTGATGGAAGGGAAAGCAGTGTTGTTTAAGGAATTTGCTGGAGTTGATGCATTTCCAATTGCGCTTAAAACTAAAAACTCTGATGAGATTGTAGCTATTGTTAAGGCGATTTCTCCTGTTTTCGGAGGAATTAATTTGGAGGACATTTCAGCTCCACGTTGCTTTGAAATTGAGGAAAAATTGCAAGGTATTGGTATTCCTGTAATGCACGACGACCAGCACGGGACTGCAATAGTTGTTTATGCAGCACTCACTAATGCATTAAAAGTGGTTAATAAAAAAATTGGAGATGTTACAATTGTAATAAATGGTGCGGGTGCAGCTGGTGTTGCAATTGCAAAATTTCTTTCATGCGCAGAGTTTAAAGGCAAAGATTGTACACCCGTAAAAAATATTGTTATGCTTGACAGCAAAGGAATAATTTCAAAGAGTAGAATGGATTTGGATGAAAGTAAAAAAAAGTTGTTGGAATTTACTAATAAAAATAATATTTCTGGCACTTTGTTAGACGCATTAAAAGGTGCCAATGTTTTTATTGGAGTCAGTAAGGGAAACTTAATTGGAAAAGAACATATTAAATTGATGGATAATGGTGCGATTGTTTTTGCGATGGCCAATCCTACGCCTGAAATAATGCCTGATGTTGCATTATCCGCAGGTGCTGCAGTTGTTGGTACTGGAAGAAGCGATTTTCCAAACCAAATAAATAATGTTCTTGCCTTTCCGGGGATTTTTAGGGGTGCGCTTGATGCCAAGGCTTTACGAATTACATCTGGGATGAAGCTTGCTGCAGCTCTAGCTTTAGCTTCAATTATAAAAAATCCGACTAAAGATACGGTTTTACCTAGTCCATTAGATAAAAGTGTTGCAAAAGTGGTGGCTGAGGCCGTTAAAAAAAAGGCGATTGAAGAGGGGGTAATAAGAAAATAAATTTAAGATGAAAAAGACTTTATTTCTAAACACCAGTTAAGTGTTTAATGAAAATATAATATTTTTATGCAGGGGGAGAGGATCGAACTCTCACAGCCACTAAGGCCCGGAACCTCAATCCGGCCGGTTTTCCATTTCCGTACCCCTGCTTATGAGCAATGTTTTTCATTCAGCTCAGCTGAAGTTCTGCAAGTTAATTATCTAAAATTATTTAGTTGGTTTGAATTTCAATAAAAAATTAAGTCTTCCCAAGAGTTTTTAAGCGCTTACTTCCATTATAAAACGAATCAGGTGATAAAATGTCGGATTGTTTTTTTTGCGGGGATTTTGTAGGCGACGAGAATGGAGACGGTGGCCTTAAGGGTCGAACTGTTGGAAACAAGGATATTTGCGAGCAGTGTCTTGGGGAATTAAAGCATTGGCTTAATGGCACAATTCCAAGGTCGCCTAGTATGCGAGAGAAGAAACTTGTTGATCCTGATGACGAAGTTGAAGAGTCTGTTAGTGGGGATTCTAATTCGGATGAAGTCATTATTGACGAAGAGCTTGTTGAAGAAGATGATGGCGATCCGTTTAGTTCTGGTGCAAAAATTTGATTGGGGATATTTTGATGCCATTGAAATCGAATAAATTAAATAAAAATATTAAGTTTGGTTTTGCTTCTGAAAAAAAAGCTGCTAATATGTTGTTTTCTACTAAAAATAAGCGTCTAATGAAAAAAGGGAATGCAGCTAGTGGCGCGCTATTTACAAAATTAATACTCGAATCTGTTGCTCAAAATAAAGAAAAATTAATTGTTAAACCTAAAACAAAAGCCGAGTTAGATTTAGCAAAAAAAACATTTATGCGAATGTATTCAAAAAATAAATGGATTTCGCCTAGTGAAGTAAGTCTTCTTGTTTCAAATAAGCACCAATCTCTGGAAGAAATTCATAGAATAGCTATGAAATTACCCATAAAAATAAGGCAGTCTTGGATTAATGCTTTCTATACTCTTCTTTTTGAAATAAGGAACTTTGAAAACTTTTCACAAAGCGCGGGTATTGCTTATAGCGAGGCTTCAAGAAGTAGGGTTTCCAAACAAAAACGAGTCACTGGTAAGTAATAAAAACACGAGCAGTACTTTCTACTTACTGGATGACTTATTACGATTCTATTATTGTTGGTGCAGGCCCAGCAGGAATGTTTGCTGCGTATGAACTTGTAAAGAAATCTCCTGGATGCAAAGTATTGCTAATTGATAAGGGTAATTTAATTGAGAACCGTAAAAAAACAGAAATTATGAATGGTTTTGGCGGAGCGGGAACTTTTTCTGATGGAAAGCTTCACTTCACTCCTGTTTTAAGCCATGAAAAAATGTTTCATCTATTATCTAAGGAAGAGTATCAAGTACTGCTTGATTATTCAGAAAAGATTTTCCTTGATTTTGGTGTTCCTCCAGAGTATTATCCAAAAACTACTGAAAAAACTCAGCAACTTGTTGAGGAAGCAAAAAAAAATAATATTATGCTTTATGTTCGAAAAACTATTCATGTGGGCACTGACAGGTTGCCAAAAATTATGAACGCTTTTCAGGAGCACTTGCAAAAAAACGGGGTAGAAATATTACCAAAAACCGATATTGCTGATTTAATTATTAAAGATAATAAAGTTTTGGGAGTATTAACTAATTTTGGAGAAGAGATACTTGGGAGTACTGTTATTTGCGCGCCTGGCAGGTATAATGCTAAGTGGATGCAGGAGATTGCAAAAAAGTATAAGCTTGAAGAGTATTATGACAAGATTGAGGTTGGGGTTAGAGCTGAATTTCCTAGCGAAGTTCTAAAAAAGCATGCGGAAGAATTGTATGAAACTATTTTTACGATGTACACTCCGACTTATGATGATTTGGTGAGAACTTTTTGTCCGTGTCCGCGTGGTCACGTTGGTATTGAAGAGTATGAAGGATTTACTTGTGTAAATGGTTACTCAAATTCGGATCATGATTCAAAGAATTCTAATTTTGCTTTGGTTACTGAAGTTGCGCTAACTGAGCCTCTTGAGAGTACTAGAGCTTATGCGCATTTTATTGCACAAGGGACAAATTTGCTTGGTGCAGGTAAACCAATTGTTCAAAGATTAAAGGATTTAAAGAAAGGTAGGCGAAGCACTAAAGAAAGGATTGCAAAAGCACATATATTTCCTTCTCTTCCTGAGGCAGTTCCTGGGGATATTGGAATGTCCATGCCTTATAGGGTAGTAAAAAATCTTCTTGAAGGTATTGAGATGCTTGATAAGATTCTTCCAGGGCTAAATGCTGATTCCACTCTCTTGTACGCGCCCGAAGTTAAGTTTCGCTCAAACAAAATAATGACTAATAAAGAATTAATGACCTCAATTAATGGTTTGTATGTTGCTGGTGATGGTGCGGGTGTTGCAGGAAATATTGTGGGCGCAGCTATTACTGGTATTGTTGCCGCAAGAGGAATTAGTTCAAATATTGAAGCACAAAAAGTTAATAAAATTGCAAAGTAATAATTATTTATTCAATTATTTGGTTGTGTAATTCTTTGAAATAATCATTTAGGTAGTTCGTTGAAAATTACCATTTATTTTCGTGCACTCTATCTTGTTTGAATCTTTTTTCAGGATTTTTTTTCTCAGCAGGGTATCCAATTGGTATTATGCAAAGCGGATCAACGTGCGCAGGTATTCCAATTATTTCGCGCATTTTTTGCATTTTCTTTTCATCTGGAGCGCAAGCGCACCAAACTGCACCAAGCCCAAGTGAGTGGGATGCGAGTAGTATGTTTTGTGTTGCTGCAAAGCAGTCTTGAATTCCGTATCCTTTTGCAAGCATATTTTCTCTTTTGTGGTTAATGCAAACAACAATTACTAGCGGTGCTTTTGCAGCCATTTGCGCCCAAACACTAACTGCTGGTACTTTAGAAAGAACTTCTTGGTCAGTTATTGTAATAAATTCCCATGGTTGTTCGTTCATCGCGCTTGGTGCTTGCATTGCGGATGAAAGAATTTTCTTAACAATTGCAGAAGGTACTTTCTTATCAGAGTATTTTCGAATACTTCTTCTAGTCATTATGCATTTAATTGCGTCCATAAAATCACATCCAGAAAATTCTATCTAAATAATTTTTAAAATAAGCAAAGCTTCGTTTAATTGCAGTGCTTATTTTTTAACCGAAAATATTTGTGAGTAAAGCTTTTTGCTGTGCTCGCTTTTTTCTTCTAGAAGCATTCCTGCGAATACGCAAATTATTAGTATTGCTCCGTAACCTAATGCAATATCAATGAAATAAGTGCCTAAATCCATTTTTGTAAATGGGACAAGTACAATCAAATCAAGTACTAGGCTCATTACTACCCAAACAACTCCAGCTTTTACTCCTTCATTTACGAAATTCCTTGTAATTCCTTTGAAGTATTTCAATAAGAAGAATGCAGAAACAAGTGTTCCGGTTATTACCATCATTGAATTAAAAAATCCCACACTGATGTATGGTGTTCCTTGTGGAGTGTAAAGGAAAAATGATACTACGAATGGGATAAGCCAGACCAACAATCCTAAAATATAAACATTAAAGAATCCAGTACTTTTATTTTTCTCCATATTAGCTAGTGACACAATAACACCTCATCAATCCGAATTATGAAAGTAAATAATCCTTTTAAAGCTTGTCTCGTAAAAGAAAATATGTTTTTGATAAAATATGTTTGCCAAAGTCAAGCACTAATTTAAATCTTTTTGTTGAACACGCAGAAGCCGAGTTCCCCACGCAACCCTTTTCTGATACTGCTGGAGAAATTTGTAATAATTTTTCGCTATAATGTTTTGTGTAAGGTCCAACGTCAAGGTCTTTGAGCAGTTCTTCTTTTGTGAACCATTTGGCTTCTTTTGATTCAGAGTCAATTTTTAATTTCCCAGAAACAACTTTTGCAGTAAATACAAAATCAAGGTCTCGTTTATTTCTACAAGGCAATAATCGCATTTGGTACGGAATTGGCTGGGGAGTTACTATGTTTGTTCGTGATTTTTCATCAATTTTTTCAAGTAATTCTATTTTTAGTCCAGTTTCTTCAAAAACTTCTCGTATTATTGCTTCATGGGGTAATTCAGTATCTTCTATGTGTCCCCCAGGGAGTAACCAATAAGGGCTTCGTTCTTGCTTTAACAACAAAATCATTCCATTGTCTACAACAAATGCACTCACAGTATAGTGCGTCGGTCGATTAAAATCATAAGTTTCCATATAAATCTCAAAATTAAATATTAACTTTTATTGGAATACCATTTTCCAAATTCTGTGTATCCTTTGTTCCATTGGTTTATTGGTTCTGGTGGTTTGTATTCTGCTAGTGTTTTGTGTGTTTCTTTAAGCATTAATAATCTATCCCAGTTTTTGCGCAAGTATTCCCCTCTTCCTTTTTCTAGTATTTCAAATTCAACTTTGCATTCGAAGCTTTTGGTGAAACCGTTTGGTTCTGCGTAAACGAGAATATTTCTTGAAACGCATTGTCGATTCTTTTCGTTTTTCATTAATGAAAGAAGTTTTTCTTCGTTTAGTTGTTCTTGTGCGTAGCGCATGAATGGGCCTGGGAAACCATTTAAGGCATCTATTCTAAATTCAGTGTCTTCTACAACGCAAGGTTCACCAATTTTTTTAGCTGCATCCAAGCCTTTTCTGATTGCAATTTCTTCAAGATTGTTTGATTGGATTTCGTCCAAATTTAGTTTAATTTGTTCAGCTATTAAGTTAAATTGAGCTATTGTTTTTGCAAAAGACAAGAAACGCTCTTTATTTGAAGTGACAATTTTGATACTATTCATTAAGATTCACCAGCAGTTAATTCCGCAACAATGTTAACTATTTCAATCAAATCATCAATATAATAGTCTGGTTCAAAAAAAGCTTTTGTTTTGTTAACATAAATATATTTTTTTAATATTACTGTTTTCATTCCTATTTGACTTGCGGCAGTATCTTCGTTTAGGTTGTTGCCAACCATTAAGCATTCACTTGGAAGAATTTTGTTTTTTCTATTCTTGTTGAGTTTTTCTAGTAGTAAGTGGAATATTTTTAGTTCGCTTTTTATTGTGCCTTCTTTGTGTGACCTGAGAAAGTAGTCAAAGTATTGGAGTATTTTGAATTCTTTGGCAAGGACATAATTTGTGTTTGTTTTGGTGTTAGTAACAACGCATAGACGTATGCCTTGCTTTTTTAGTTTTTTGAGTGTTTTTATTGTATTGGGCATGAGTTTATCGTTTTTTATTCTGAAATAATAATATGCTTTTTCCATTGCAAAACAGAGTTTGTTGGTTGGATTAACTCCAAGCGCTTTTAGAAACGTTTTTTCCCACAATCGCCTTATTTGCTTGGATTTTTCATCAAACGAACTCCACGTCTTTTCAGTGGCTTTATGCGCGGCAATTACTTTGTCACTGCTGAAGTAAAAGCCGTGTTTATTCAAAAAGCGCGCATACTCGACCATGTGCGCTTCAATGGTTTTTCTTTTTGTATTAACTAGCGTATCTCCAAAATCAAATATTATGCATTTTATCATAAAAATAACTTGGTTATTGCAATTCTTTTTCCAGCATAGCAATTGCATCTTTGTAATCTTTTGCAATAAAGACTCTTTTTGCATCAAGTTTTTTAAAAAATAATGTAGCTTCTTCGAATACGCCTACAAGAATAACCTTTTTTTCTGCACAAATCGCGTGGCTTACTTCAGAAGATATTCCTGGCCCCATGTTGCAAGCTACCATAATGTCGCTACTCAGGGCATTAATGTAGTTTCTTCCGCTTCGCATATTTGTGCAAATAAGGATGTCAATGAATTCTGAAAATGTAGTTTTGTCATTGGTCGGAAGAATGCCTACAGTTAGCCCGCCATTTTCTTTTGCTCTTTTAAGTGCTTCATTCATAACCCCTTTATTTCTTCCACCAGTAAGAGTAATCCACCCTTTGCTGGCGCAAAATTTCCCGATTTCATATGCATTCTTTAAATCGGATTCTGTTGCCTGTTCTCCAGGGCCCATTACTCCGATAATAGTTTTTGGCATATACAAATCACAATCGGCTTTGGGACAAAACTTTATAAATGGTCTATTTTTAGGTGTTCGGCTGAGAAA
>JBAXCL010000017.1:0-13867 GCA_037141515.1 archaeon | reverse complement strand
GTCTAATAGTAAGGGTAGTAAGGTTTTCTTTCCTAGCGAGTTCTCAAAGCTTGCTGAATCTTTTACTAATATGGCTGGTAACAAACCCGCGTCTGGAAAAGCTTCAAGTAATTCGAGTGCTTACTACAAAGATCTCCTCCATGATTACGTGAGTAAAGCAGTAAAGAAAGCTTCCGGAAAGAGTGCGGCCCCTGCAAGAAAATTAAAGAAAAAGAAGAAGTGAATAAAAAAATTCTATTTTTTATAATTTTTTTAAAGAATTTTTTATTTTAATTTTTCCACGTCTTTTTTAAAAGCTGCTAAATCTTCTTTTATTGCTTTGATTGCGTCTTCAACAACTTTCTTTGGGCTTTTACCGCTTGTTTTTACAATAAATCTTGCTTTTTTGTCTAATGGGTGATCTAGTCTGTATGCGCAGAATTCTACTGCTGAATCAGCTGCGATTTTTTCTTTTAGAATATTTGCGAGTGTGTGTCTTTCGCCTTCAACAACAAATTCTAGATTGTTTTTTTCATTTGTTACAACGTTTAGTTTCATCTTGCTCACCCTTTAAGTATTGCCTTTTACCTTACAATTATAAATATTGCTTTTTGACTTTTTTTTGTATAAATCGGACTTAAAATTCTCTTCTTGGCCCATCAAAGCTTCTTCTGCCTGTGGATTGTCCGCTAGTTCTATCTCCATCGTTAAAGCTTCGTCTTTCGCCAAATCCGCCAGAACCCTCGCGTCTACTGCCAAATCCACCACTGTGGCCTCCGCCGTGTCCGCCACCAAAGCTTCCGCGTCTATCATTGCCTCTAAATCCGCCTCTTCGGTCGTTGCCTCTAAATCCGCCGCCGTGGCCTTCTCGTCTTTCAAATCCGCCTTGTCTTGGCGCGTAATTATCCTCTGCTTCGAACCATTTTCGTTCTTCAACACTTCCGCAATTTTGGCAGGTTAGTTTCCCTTCAGCATAATTCATTTCGGTTCTGCAGTTTGTGCAGTGTGCTTTGATTACTCCGAAGCCTTTTTCTTTTGTTGATAAATCTATCCCTAGTTCATTTGCTTGCATTACTTTTGCTCTTATCAAATCCCCTATTTTAATTTTTTTCTTTAAATCAGTAACATATTCATTTGATACGTTTCTGATTGGGAGTTGTGCTACAGTTATTCCAGTTATTTTTTTATTGTTTTCAGCAAATAGCAGGTGTATTTGTGCGCTTGATTCTTTTACAAGCATTACTTGCCCCATTATTGTGTCCCCTTCTTTTAGTTCGCGAATTGTTTTTCCAAGGACTCGCGCAATTTTTTTAGTTTCATCAAATTCAGGTCTTCCCACAGTAGTCGAAATTATTCTTCCTTCTTGCGCTCGTGCGTTTCTGCCTGGCGCGTATTCTTCTTCTGTTGCCAAGAACTCTCCGGGTAATATTATCTCATTATTTTTAGCCATTTTTCCTCACCAATAAGTATTTTATACACAAAAAACAGTGTATAATGTAATTTGTCTTCCAGTAAAGATTAACTTTTAGTAAAGACTTATAAATTAAGTGGTTGGATGGTTCTCGAATCAATTATTAAGAAAAAAAATATTCGCCGTCACCCTATTCTCATTTTTTTCATTACTTTATTGATTTGTTTTGGCAGTATTTTTTTCGCAGATGTAATGTTTCCTAACCAATCCTCAATTCTTTCGGTAGCATTTATTACAATCGGTCTTGTTCCGCTTGTTTATAATGTTTTGTCTGATGAGGAGGTTGATGAGGCATCTACAAGAAAGAATTTCACAACTTTTTTTGCGCGTCATTTTAACCTGATTATGCTTTTCGTTTGGATTTTTATTGGGGTGATAGTCGCTTTTACTATTTATTATGTTGTTTCGCCTCCCGAAATGCGTAGTCTTCTTTTTGAGGAGCAGATTCGCAATTTTTGTAGTATTTCTGGAACTGGAAATTGTGCTGAGGGGATTCCATTTTCTATTTCAAAAATTACTGGGCAATTTAGCGGGGTTGCCGCCTTTAATTTTGATGCGTGTTTGTCAGATAATAGTACTGTGACTTCGTGCACGTGGTTAATTTTCGCGAATAATTTCAAAGTGCTTCTCTTTACGATTGTCCTTTCTGTGCTTTATGGGGTGGGGGCAATTTTTATGATTGTTTGGAATGCGTCAATTCTTGGGGTATTTTTTGGTGAGTTGCTTTTAATGGGGAATTTAGAAAAGGCTGCGGGGTTGTTTCAAGGTATGCTTCTTGGTCATGGGCCTCCGGAGCTTTTAGCTTATGTTTTTGGTGCACTTGCAGGTGCAATTCTTTCAGCAATGATTGCGAGGGGAGAATTTCTCAAAAGTGAGGAGTCAATTATAATTAAGGACGTGCTTTTCCTTTCTGCACTTGCAATTTTTTCAGTGGCTTATGGAGCAGTTACCGAGGCAGTAGGTATTCTTAAAATGAATGAGCTTTATTTCATTCTTGGAGTCTTATATTTGTTAGTAATAATAGTTGCAGTTATGCTTTATGGTAAAACGCGTTCTTTGCCGCATCTTGGATTCTAGTTTTTTTATTGCCAGTATTTAATTCGCATTAGTCTCTTTCTTAACCGAAATTTGAATTTTTTTAACTTAACCTAAATTACTTGCTTTTTTAAATTGTTTTAATTTTTATTCATCTATGTCAAAATTTTTTTCAGATGATCCTAAGTCAAAAAAAAGCAGTAAATTAGCGTCTTCTTCGCAGGTAAATAGCGTGTCCTCGTCAAAATCGGCTTCTTTTTTGGAAAAATTTTCTTTCCTTAAATGGATGGATCCATTTACTTACGTTGATTTGTTTGTTATTCCAAAAATTAAGCGGGTTACTAATAATTCAGCAGTAGAATTTGCGGTTAATGCTCTATTTGCACTTATATTTGCGTGGATAATTTATTCAGCGCTTGGCATTGCTTTTGGTACGTCTTCTCCGTTAGTAATTGTTTTTTCAGCTTCTATGGAACCGACTCTTTACCGGGGGGATGTAATGGCTCTTGCAAAAGCAAACGAATTTGATAATTTCGGAGTGGAAGTATTAGTTGACAAGAATATCGCTGGTGTTCCGGTTATTGATTATGCAATTCCGCGTTATTCTTCTGGGCAAGTTCTCACCTCAATTTATTTTAAAGATATAAATATTTCTGTAGTTCCAAAGAAATTTGGAAATATTGTAGTTTATAATTCGTATCCTTATAATTTGCCGATTATTCACCGCGCAATAGTAAAGATTATTGCGCTTGACGGTAATTTTATTCTCACTAAGGGGGATAATGCTTTGACAAATACTACTTTTGATGCTGATTGTGGGGCGGTTGGTAAAAACAGTTCGCAAAAACCATGTATTACTTTTTTTGCGATTCCCACTTCCAAGCTTCAGGGAAAAGCTTTTTTAACCATCCCAAAAATTGGGTGTATTAAATTATGGCTTTTTGATGACTTATCTTCGCTTATTGCAACAGGTGCATTGCCAAGAGATTTTGAAGGCGTTTGCTAAAAGTAGACATTAATTTTTTTGCCATTAAGAAAGTTTTTATTTGCGTGCTTTCTACTATTTGCATGTTTGAGGAAGTTTTTTCGACAGTAAGTTCTTTTTTTCAAAGTTTGGACTTTCTTGGGATTCCGTTTTTATTTTGGGTTATTGCGCTTGTGATTTTTGTCGTAGTATTAATTTTAGCGTTTGTGGTTTTTCGTCCCAAAAAAGTTTCGGTTTACTCTGCGCAAGAGTCTCAAAATTCAACTAGTGATTATTCTTCTAACAATAGTGTTGTTTCGCAGAATGCATCGCAAATTCAACCTGATTCTTCTTCCCAGATTAACCAAAGTATTTCAAATGGCGGGAGTAGTTCAAATTCAAATTCCATTTTGGTTTCGGGTACAGAACCCATTTCGTCTTCACAAATTTTAACTGATTCCAATAATATTGATTTGCAGTTTTCTTCGGTTAATGCTTCTTCAGATTCAGTAAATCAAAAAGAATTGATAGTTTCAAAGTCTGATGGGTCGCTTAAGGCAATGCTTATTACAAAATTTCAGTCAAAAATTGAGGGCCAACTCGGAGATAAGGTTTTGATTAATGATGTGAGTTCCCAAAACGAGAATTTTCTTGTTGCGATTGATATTTCAGGGGTTGAAATGATTCTTACTCTTGATCCAGCAGGCAAGATTATTGATTATAAGAAAACTCTTCCGCAGGCAAAGTAATTCTTTGTAATTGTTTAAGATATAGCAATTTTTTTCCATCGTGGATTTCTTTTTTAAACCTAATGAACTCCTCTTTTTGTAGTGATTTAGTAATTTTGGCGGTTGTGGTGGAATGGAACTTGTTTTGAAGAGTGCTGATGTTTTTAAGAAGAGTATGGAAGCTATTGCTGTTTTGATTGATGAAGCTGAATTAATTGTTTCAGCTAAAGGTATAGAATTAAAAGCCACTGATCCTTCTCAGATTTCAATGGTTGATTTTTCTCTTCCAAAAAGCGCTTTTACTAAATTTGATTCTGTTGATACTCGTCTTGGGCTTGATTTAGATTATTTGAATCAGGTTCTTTCTCGTGCGCAGAGTGGGGATGAACTTGTTTTGTCCGTTGATGAAAAGAAAGCGTTTCTTTCGGTTTCGTTTAATGGGAATGCAAAGCGTTCTTTTCAAGTGCCATTAATTGATATTTCTACTTCGGAGGTCCCTAATCCAAAGATTGAGTTTGACGCGGAGCTTTTGGTTTCAGCTTCATTTTTGCAGAATGCATTTAAGGATGCTGCGTTAATAAGTTCGCACGTAATTCTTGGTTGTACTGATGAATTATTTTTTGTTAAAGCGAATTCCTCAAAAGGTAGTCTTAATGAGGAAATTAAGAGTAATAAAGTGACTTTGCCTGAACTTAGAGTTAAGAAAGAGTGCAGAAGTATGTATCCACTTGATTATTTGCAAGATATGCTTAAAGCAGCGTCTTCGGATTCAAAAGTAAATTTATTTATTAAAGCAAGTGCCCCGATTAAGGTTTCTTATCAAATCGGAGAAGCAGGAATTAGTTATTTCCTTGCTCCAAGAATTGAATCGCAGTAATTATTTTGGTGATTTCTTTGGTAAAGGGGCATAATTTGTTCAAGACTTTAGGTAATAGATATTCTAGTCAAATCCCCCCGCAGGTTAAAAAAATAATTGATGGGAACGCTTCGGATGGCGAGGGGAACAACTTAAGTACGTATCAAAAAAAGATTTTGCAAAGAGCACTTGAAGAAAAACAAGCAGAGCGTTTAAGAAGGAAACCGAATTTTTAGAGTTTTGTTTAACAATTTCAAAATTTTTTGTTGGTGTTCAAATTTATTCTCAAAGTCACCTTAACGCCAAATTATTAAATACTAACCCTCACTCTATCTATTAGTGTTTTTTATGTTAGAACTTCGCCAAGCAACTTTTTTCAAAATCGCTGTTGAATCAATAGCTTCTTTTATTCCTGAGGGGAATTTTCGTTTTAGTGATAAGGGGATTTCATTTAAGGCAATTGATCCTAGTCAAGTAGTTCTAGTAGATTATTTTGTTGATAAGAAGCACTTTGACAAATATGTAATTGAACCGAATTTTGTTGGTGTTGATTTAGTTGAATTAAATAAGATTTTGCAGCGCGCTATGCCTGATGATAAGATGCTTCTTGATGTTTCTGACGCTGAAATGAAAATTCGCTTCGAATCTGACATGAAGCGTTCTTTTCGTCTGCCTTTGATTGATGTTTCTGATGATGATGTAAAAATACCTTCGATTGAATATGAAGCAAAGATAGATATTAGTGCTGCTTCGTTTAAGGAAGTTCTAAAAGATGCTTCTCTTTTTGGTTCAAGCATTGTTCTAAAAGCCACTGATGGAAAGTTCTTTATTGAGGCAAAGGGTTCGCAAGGAGTAATGGAATCCGAAGCAACAAAGGTTTCTCACGTTTCTAGTAAAAAAGAAATTACTGCAAAATTTTCTCTAAATTTCTTGCAAAATATTGTTCGTCAGGCTGAGAATGAAAAGCAGCTTACAATTGAACTAAAAAATGATGCTGCGATGCGTGTGTCTTACCTAATCGGCCCAGGAAAAATAGTTTTCTACTTAGCGCATATGATTTTGTAATTTCAAATCCAATGACTTATAGTAATTAATTTGTTTTTTTACTTAAGTGTCTATTTATTTAATTCTTTCCAGCAAGTAGTCTTGTATGGATAGTCTTGTTTTTGCTCAAAAATTCCCTTTTTCGGAAAGCGCCCGCTCGCACCTTAAAGTGCTTGATGTTCAGGTTGATGATATTAGCGAGCAAGTAATAAAAAAAGCCGCGTTGATGGTTTCGCGTGCGTTCTCTGGGGGAAAGTATGATTTAGGCGTTCTTAATCCGCAAAAAGAACTGCTTGAAAGTGAAGTAATGGCTTTTCCTGTTGCGAAGATGTTTGTTTCTTTAATGAAAACGCCTAACTTGCCAAAGAAGTTAGCGTTTTTCATTTACAAAAATACTTTTAATTATCTTGTCAATGACTCTGATTCAAAGAATCTTTGCATTGCTCTTGCGGATGATTTAAAATTAAATTACTCGCTCGCAAATGAGAAAGGATTTTTGGCAGAAGTTCCTTTATTAGAGTATTTGAAAATTTATTTCATTGATGCGGAATTAAAATTGATGAATATGCCGACAAATAAAGGAGTTGTTTTTCTTAATCCAAATTCCTTTGCTCGCTTCTTGGCAGAAAAAGCTTACGCCAAGGTTTTTGATTCGCTTCCAATTCCTGAGGCACAGGTCCCAAAAAAGTTTCACGCTCTTGCAAGGAGTCTTGATTCTCAATTAGTAATTGTAGAAAAAAAGAATTTTGATGTAAAGCTTCAAGGCAAAGTAGATCCAGAGTTATTCCCGCCTTGTATTGCCGCAGTGTATACTAATCAGCTTGCTGGTAAGAAGCTTTCTTATGTTGAGCGTTTAACTCTTGCTGCGTTTTTGTATCAGGTTGGAATGACTAAGGAAGATTTAATGCTTGTGCAGTCAAAGTCTCCTGATTTTGACAAGAGGATAGCTGAGTATCATGTTGATAGAATTTTTGAGAAGCAGCTTTCCGCACCGTCTTTTAAAAAGATTCACGACGAGTATGGTCTTAGGGTTAAAGAGTGTGATGCGGTTGAAGGAAATTTTAAACACCCTGTTCAGTTATATATTTCAAAGCTTCGTGTAAAGAACAGAATGAAAAACAATAAAAAATCTGAAATAAAACCTGAAAAAGCGGAGGCACAAAAGTGAATATTTGTTAAAATTGGGGGGTAATATCTCCATTTTGAATTAATTGGCATTTGCTTATTTTGATGTGATTTTTATGTTTGATTTACAAAATTCTCCTGAAGCAATTTTCCTGCAAAAGCATTTCGCAACTTATTATGCAAATCACTTTGTAGATTCTGTTCCATTTCCTGAGTTAAGAGAATTCGGGTTTGGGGTTTTTAAAAGAAAAATAGCTAATAGGAATTTGTCTTTTGCAAGTGTAAATGAATTGAATTATTTTTTGAAAGAAAAAGTGCCTATGTTTTTTTCTTATTCAACTGCGTGTTATAAATTTCCTTCTCGAACACCCACGCCTGAAAAAAAACTCATTAAAGCGGATTTGATTTATGAGTTTGATGCTGATGAACTTGCCTTGGGGGTTCCTGAAATTAATGGTATTCAATGGTTTGCGGCAGAGCATTTAGAAGAAGCAAAGCGTCAGGTTTTTCGTTTGCTTGATTTTATTGAGAATGATTTTAATTTCCCTTCGAGCGGTATTTCAATTAATTTTTCAGGCAAAGCAGGGTTTCATGTTCATTTTCGTTCTGAAATAATTGAAAGTCTAAACAACAGAGCAAGAATTGAGCTTGTGGATTATTTAACTGGAAACAGTGTTGATTTTGTTAATCTTGGGTTTGATTTTGTTTCACTTACCTGTCCGACTCATAGTGGGTTGTGGGCTAAGCGTTTAATTTCTGGAGCAAAAAAATTGCTTGGAAGTGATGTTAAGGTTATTTCAAAAATTACTGGGGTTCAGGCAAAGAAAGTTTCGCAAGTGTTGTCTGATAAAGAAAGATTATTTTCTTCATTGGATAATGGTCGCTTAATGCCTCTTGGCAGGAGGAGTTCTGATTTTTGGTCTGCGATTTTTGATACTGTTCTTGAAAAAGAAAGTGTTCCAATTGATCGGCAGACTAGTGTTGATTTAAGCAAAATTGTTAGGGTGCCCCAGACGCTTCACGGTGACACTGGTTTCTTAGCGAAAAAAATTTCCATTGACTCGTTAAAATCTTTTGATCCGTTTAAAGATGCGGTTGTAGTTGGTTCGGATGTTGTTAGGGTTCATGTAAAAAAAGCACCAAAATTTTCAATTAATAGCGAATCTTTTGGTCCGTTTGAAGAGCAAGATGTAGAAATTCCACTGTTTGCAGCAATTTTTTTGATTGGAAAAGGTGCGGCGGTTTTGAAGTAATGGCGCTTGCCGCAGTCATCTAATTAATTGTTTTTGTTAAAAGTATTTTTTTGAAGCGCACTAACGCTTTTTAATGACTTTCTTTATTATTTTTGTTAGGTTGGGTTGGATGCGAATTGATTATGATGAGCTCCGCAGGATTCATCGTCTTGAGAAGAATACATCGAAGCTTGTAGAAGTTGATGAAGATTTTATCGACTCTATTAGAGTTTTTGTTGATGAAGAAAAGAAAAGGTACCTAGCTTCTCTTAAAAATTTTTCAGCTTCGGATGCGCGCGAATTTACTAATCTTAAGCGCGTGATTGAGGAAATATTTTTGATGCGGGAAAAAAAGCTTTTGAATAAAGCACTTATTGTGGCGCACACAAAAGAAGTTAGTGACGATAAGATGGCGCATCAGGAGAAAGAAACTTTTAGAAAACTTCTTCGGATATTGGAAGAGCATTTTGATATGCAGGATTCTTTTTTCGGAGAGAAGGAAAAGAAAGAGTCTGTGCTTGTTAGTGTAAAAATTCTAAAGGATGTTCCCACATTTGTTGGTACTGATATGAAGGAGTATGGTCCTTTTTCAGACGGGGTAATAGTTGATCTTCCTGCAAAAGTCGCGCGTTTATTTATTACAAGAAAGATAGCTGAAGAAAAGTGATTAATCAGTTTAAATTTAGTGCATACCCTTGCTTTTTTAAAGTCTTTTAATTGATTCTTTTTTATTGGTGTTTATGGATTTTCCAAATAGAGACGATTTTGTTGTTGTCAAGGTTACCCAAATTCTTGATTATGGTGTTTTTGTTGAGCTTTTAGAGTACAAGAATGTGAGGGGGTTTGTTCACATAAGTAATGTTTCTTCTTCTTGGGTAAAAAATATTAGGAATTTTGTAAAAATGAATGCTGTTCGTGTGGCAAAGGTTTTGAATGTTGATTTAGATAAGAAACAGATTGACTTGGCTTTTGCAGGAGTGAATCCGATGCGGGAGCGTCAGGTTCTTGGCCAATTTAAGCAAATTAACAGGGAAGAAAAACTCATTGAAATTCTTTCAAAAACTGTTCAAAAACCTTATGAAGAAGTTTGGGCTGCGGTTGCAGAGCCTTTGATTGAAGCACATAATTCTTTATCTGAAGCATTTGAAAAAATAGCGCTTGGTTTTGATCCTTCTCCAAATCTTGCGAAGGCTTGGGTTGCTCCGGTTCTTGATTTGGTTGAAAAGAATATTGTCGTTTCAAAAAAAGAGCTTTCGGGAAAATTAAAGCTTTCTTCAACAGTTTCAAATGGTTTGAATGCGATTAAGGAAATAATTTCTGATGCTGAAAGTATTAAGGGTTGTCATATTTCGTACGCTGGCGGGGGCTCTTTTAATGTTGCTTGTGCTGGTTTGACTTTTAAGGAAGCAGACAAAATTTTGACTTCCGCAATGGCTAATGCTGAAAAGAAAGCAAAAAAAACCAGTGTAGAGTTTGAGTTTAAGCGCGATGAAAAGAAGTGAATTATTTTACTTATTTTTCCTTTCTTCTCAGTGTTTTAAAAAATCTCGTTTTTCCACCACGCTTTTTATGCCTTTCTTTTAAGAATTACTGCATGCCTACAAGGATTCTTGTTGTAAAAAAAGTTGCACTTAAGGATGCTGTGCTTGTTGTCGGCTTGCCAGGAATTGGCCTTGTTGGAAAAATCGCTGTTGATTATTTGCTTAAGCAGTTCAAAACCGAAAAGGTTGCCGAAGTTCTTTCCGATTCTTTTCCTCCTAGTGTTCACACTAAAGATTCAAAAGTTTTTTTGATTAAGGATGATATTTTTCACTTTAATTTTAAGGGAAAGGATTTCATTTTCCTAGTTGGCCCTGTTCAACCAACACTTGATTTCAAGGTTGGCTCAAGCCACGAGCATTACGAGTTTGCCGAAACTCTTGTAGGGTTCTTCAAGTCAATAGGAGTTACTGAGCTGATTACTCTTGCAGGAATTAATGTTGGTGATAGTCGCTTGAATAAGAAACCTGAAGTAATTGTGGCAGGTACGGATGATTCAATTTTAGAGCTTTGGAAAAAGTTTGGTGCAAAAGAAGATAAAAAAGAAGGCTTGATTTCAGGCGCAGCTGGGTTATTTGTTGGCATTGGTCGTTTGCATAGTATTAAGGGTGCGTGTTTGATGGGCGAAACTAATCCGCAGTTAGTTTACGGGGATCACGGTAGTGCTAAGCAGGTTATTGAAATTCTTTCAAAGCGTTTCGGTTTTGATGTTAAGATGAAGAGTATTGAAAAAGAATCTAAACAGATTGAAAAAGCGTTTAAAGAACTTTCAACTAGTCTTGAGCATCCAATGGATGAAGAAGGTAAAGTTGATAATTTGAGTTACGTTCGTTAATCGTTTGATTATTTTGCCTTTTAAAAAAATATTCAAAGTGTTGCATATTTTTTTGTTTCTTTGTGTTCTGCTAGTAGTTTCTTTAAATTAGTTAGGTCTTCAAATCCTTTTCTGCCGTTTCGTAAGTAGTATGCAGGGTGGTAAATAAAGGACATTTTTTTTCCATCATAAATTGTGCTCTCTCCGCAGCGCATAGTTTCTTTTCCAAATGCGCGTGCTGCACTTTTTCCAAGCATCACAATTACTTCGGGGTTTATCTCGCCAATCATTTTCATCGTAATTGGTAGAAAGTATTGTATTTCTTCAGGAGTTGGCGGGCGTATTTTTTTTTCTTCGCTTAAGGGTATGATTGGGGCAACATTAATTATTGCATAATCTTCTTTTGCGAGTCCAAGTTCCACAACCCACTCTTCGAGTAATTTGCCGCTTCTTCCCACAAAAGGTTTTCCAATTTCATTTTCGCTAAACCCTGGCGCTTCTCCAATAAAAAGAATTTTCGCGCTTTCACTCCCTCTCCCAAAAACAATGTGCCCTTTAGTATCAGTAACGTTTTTGTAAAGCGCATGTTTTTTAGCGTGCGTGATTAGTTCTTCTCTGACTTTCGCAAGTTTTACGCTCTCGTATAATTCCATAAATTAATTTAGTAAGAAAGTGTTTTATTTGTGCGTAATTGTGGTAAAATGTTACTTTGTTTAAATTAATCCAAAGAATTTCAAAAGTAGCATTACTCCTATTCCTGCAGGGCCAAATATTATAGCTACTGCAAAGCTTGGTATTAGTGGTAGTGGGATGTGGAAAGCAAATATCGCAATCGCCCAAGCTATTCCTCCGATAATTGCGTGTTCGATAATCTTTTTTAAGAAGAAAAATATTACTAATGATATCACAATTAATACTATCCCTGCAATTAGCACACTTGGGTTTGAAAGTAGTCCTGTTGTGAGTGCGGTTTGGGTTGGTAGAGTGAAGCTTACTCCTTTTGCAAATTCAGTGAATATATCAAGAAGTAAAATATCCATATGTATTACATGTGCGTGACTTGATTTAAATTATTGCTTTTATTTTAATTTAAAGTAGTTGTCCTTTTTGCAGGCCTTCATTACTTTTTTAAACACAAAAGTATGTGTTTTGTTGTAACTGGTGAGTATTGTGGCTAAATTTTCGGATGAACAAAAAAAGATTGCATTGTTGCTTCTTAGCGAACCAAAAACCGAAGAGGAGCTTCACAAGCAACTAAATTTACCTTATGATAAGCTTTCTGTTGAGCTTAAAGAGATGCTAAAGTTAAGTCTTGTTCAAAAAGAGGGTTATCCTACAAAGTATCGTTTGCGTCAGGATATAATTAAGGAACTTGCTAAGCGCAAAAAAATTTCTGAAGAAGATTCTTTTAAGATTAAGATTAAAGCTATGATTGAACTTAAAGCTATTGAGGAAACTATGCTTAAGAAGCACTTGGGAAAAATTAAGGATGCTTTGGAGAAGGAAAAGAATTTTACTATTTATTCAATTGAAGAAGCTGCTGTTATAAATGAAGATGATATGTTTGCATCATTTATTGAGGTTACTTTGACTGTAAAGGATTTTGTTTCACTAATAGCTTTTGTTTTTTACTATGGCCCAACTTCAATTGAGATAATGAAGCCTTCAAAAATAGATTTTTCACAGGCCGAGTTTCAGGACGGGCTTGTTTATCTTTCAGAGATTTTCCAAAAGTACTCGACTTTCACAATGCAGCACTTAAACAAAACAGAATTAGACAAATTTTATGAAGGGTTGTATAAGTAATTTTTAGTACGTCGTATTCCAAATTAGCTATTCAATTCAAAAGAACTTAGTTAAGTTTTTTTCTTTTATTTTTTTCGGGTTCTTTTAAGTAATTTTCTTTTGAAATTACTTGCTTGCCTAATTTTTGTTCACGGTTTTTGCGTGCTTCGCCCGAAATACTTCCGCCATCAGAAGAGTCTTTTTTAAGTTCGGGTATTTGTTTGGAGTCTCTTTCTTTTGTAAGTTTTGTTGTGCTTGCTTCGCCAAGCATAGTTAGTATTAATTCCAGATCATCCAGGTGGTCTCGCAGATTTTGTCTTTCCAATCCCTTAAATTCTTTGTATTCTTGCACGTTTTTACCAAACGCGGCTTTCATCAGCTCATTTGTAAGTATTGCAAAGTCCGTGTTTTCTTTTGCGCCGCGTTTTTTCCATTCGTCTGTGAGTTCATTTCGAACAGATATTCCTCTCACCCGTTTTTCTATCCATTCTTCAGAGTGCCCTTTTTGCCGATAGATTTCTTTCATTCTTTTTTGAGCGAGTTCGGGGTTTTCAATTTCTCTAACTCTTTCATATCCCGTTTTTGCTAGCCAGAGTTTGAATGGTTCTGCTTTTTGGGAGGGGATTGATTGTATTATTCTAAACGCGCCTTCGGTGTTTGCGCAATCTGTTTCCCTCATTTTTCCATCTTCTGCAATAAGTTTCAACTGTCGACAAAATGTCGATAGTTCAACTTTGCTGTCTTCAAGTTCCCTTTTCTTTAGACGGTGCCAATAATCGTTTGAATCAATGCTATCAGTCAAAGCTTCTATAACATCAACAACTGAGAACCACCACTCTTCGTTATGCCAAACTTTTCGTATTTTCTTGCCTTCGAATACAGCTAAAGCAGTTATTGTATTTATATAGTTTCCAATAAGTATTGGGCAATAGAAGTTTATATTCTCTTTGGGAGTGTTTTGCCGGCGCTTTCGGCGTGTTTATTCTGTGTTTTATTTTTGCCCCCGACAAACAACGAACAAAAATTTCCTTACTAGTACAAAGTTGTTAAGTGCTTTATTTAATGTCCTATTATCCATTGTAGCGTTTTTAAGTTTTTGACTTAAATTGCTATTTTTTCAACTAAATATATTTTTGTGGCAATTGACGTAACCTTTTTCTTGGATTGGCGTAATTTTTGCCTTAAGCACTTGTGCTGTCGTAATGCCCATCGTCACTAAATGCAAAACCTTTAAAAAGGCAAAGAAACACCTTAATGTTATGCCTTGACGCTTTGCTTAGCCACGTGGTATTGGC
>JBAXCL010000016.1:0-15213 GCA_037141515.1 archaeon | reverse complement strand
GAGCACGTCTTCAGCCGAAGGCAAACTCAAAAAGTGGCAAAGTTAAGTTAATAATGAGAACTACCAAGCTACACTCACCCAACCCGAAAGGATATAGCCTTGGACATTCATTAGCGCATATTTTTTACCCACACAACTTTCCAAAAATTATCGCAAGCGGAACGCATGGAAACTCAACACAAAGTAAATTCAGAGTCACTTACTCAAAAAAAATAAATCTTACTGAAGAATCACAAAAAGGAATTGAGGGATTTTACAAAAAAAATCTTGAATGTAATGACGGAGTGGCGCATTATGAAGCGCACCAAAAGAAACTGGGTGATTCTGCATTCTGCCTTGCTGATAAAATATATCAAGAAAGCGGAGTTTTTCCAAACCCGCGCGCAATGAACGCAGGCAAATCTAAAAAGAACAAAATAGTTTACTTTGAGATAAATTTTGTTTACTTGCCAAGAGCAATATCTTTTGTTGAAAAAATGCCAAAAAATACTCCCGCACAAAAACTTAGAAAAAAACAAGCAACTGTGCTGTTAGAAGAACTAAAAAAAATAAAAAATTCGTTTGGATTCGCGAAAATTCATCCACAGAATTAATAAATTTATTTGATTAGTTTGAAATAAAATTATTAACCAATAACAGGAACAGGCTTACCTAAACCTTTTTTTAGTCCTTCCAAAATATTCACTTTTGGGTAAATTACCCTAGTCAATTCTTTTATGAACGCTTTCTTTTCCTTGCAATCAACTAACGCAACTTCCAAAACTTCTACAAGAGTCATCACAGGAATTATTTTTACTTTAGCAAGCTCTTCCTTTGTAACAACAATATCGGCAACATTACTCTTTGGAACAATGATTTCCTTAAAACCTGCTTTAATTGCCGCACTAACCTTTGAAGAAATACCTCCAACAGGAAGAACCTCTCCACGAACACTTAAAGAGCCAGTCATCGCAACCATCTGGCGAACGGCAATGTTTTCTGTCGCGCTAATTACTGCAGTTGCAATTGAAACACTCGCAGAGTCACCCTCAACACCCTCATAAGTCTGAAGGAACTGAATATGAATATCTCGAACAAATTCCTTACCACTAATCTTTTTGAAAATAACAGAAACATTCTGCACAGCTTCCTTTGCTATCTCCCCAAGTTTACCAGTTGCAATAATTTTACTCTCACTCTTATTACTTGGCGGAGTAACAGCAGCCTCAATTGGAATAATTGAACCAGCGCTACCATCCCCAAATACTGCAAGACCATTAACTCTGCCAACAATTTTTCCTTGCGTAAGATAAACTTCATAATCTTTCTTTGTTTCAATCATCTTGTCAACCATTTGATTCTCTAAAGTCCTTGCCGAAAGCTTTGCTTCAAAAACATCTTGACGAATTACAAAAGGATGCGCTTTTTCTTTAGCAATATCCCCACTAGCACGAACAAGCCCGCCAAGGTCACGAAGCTTAAGAGTTAACTTACCCTTGTGGTCGCTCCTGCGCCTTGCTTCAAAAATAATTTCCTCAACTGCTTCCTTTGTGAAATGTGGAATCTTACCATCCTTTGCAACTTCCTGTGCAACAAACTGCGCAATCTTTGCCTGATTCTCAGCATTATCATCCATATCCAAATTCATGTAAAGCTCATAACCATAACCCCTAATTCTTGAGCGAAGAGCAGGGTGAACCTTACGAAGGTCCTCATAATTTCCCGCAGCAACCAAAACAAAATCACAAGGAACAGGCTCGGTTCTTGTCATTGCACCACTAGAATTTTCACTCTGACCAGTAATAGAATATTTTTTTTCCTGCATTGCTGTTAGAAGCTCTTGCTGAGATTTGTGAGAAAGAGTTGCAATCTCATCAATAAACAAAACCCCGCCACTAGCACGGTGAATCATACCAGGTTCTACACGAAGGTGCGGAGGAGTACCAAGACCGCCACTTTGCAACGGATCATGACGAACATCGCCAAGAAGCGCACCTGCTCTTGAACCAGTTGCTTCAAAAAAAGGCGCAATCTTTTTATCAGAATTATTTATTAATAATTTAGGAGACAAAATAGTTTCTCTTGAACGCATTTGAGAAGTTAAAGCAACGCCAACTAAAAATACAGCGCCAATCAAAAGAAGTGCAGCATAAACAACATCAGGATACCATTTGAACTGCCAAAGAACAGTAGAAAGAATCATCCACCCAATTGGAAGAATAAAAGAAACTAATCTATTAGAATCCTCAACCTGCTTTGCGGAAAGATTTGATTCATTAAGAATTTTCTTACCCTCGCCCGCTTTCATTACACGAACCTTTGGATTATTTGGATCCTCTGAATTTGGGTAAATCAAAATATCCTGCAAAACACCAACAGGCAAAATTTCACTCATCGCCTGGGCTAAAAGCGATTTACCAGTGCCAGGCAAACCAACTAAAAGAACATTTCTTTTCTGCGCAGCGGCTTTTCTTACAATCTCAACACTACGCTCCTGACCAACAATCTGCTCAATTAAACTCTTTGGAACTGGAATCTGACTAGTATCTTTAAAATTTACAAAATCAAAATTTTTTTGATTAAAGGCCTTAGCATGAATTTGATTTTCACCCGATGGGCTAACACTTGACGCGATTAATTTACTTTTGCGCGAAGAAGACGATTTCTTTCTTTTAGCAGGCATAACAATAACTCTAAATGAAGGGTTAAAAAAGGTATTTAGAAAGGTTAGCGCGAAACGTTGAACTAGAAAGATTGATAATGCGGACGGAGTAAGGAAAAAGGTGCTAAAATTTTGCAGAACAAAAATTAATAATGGCGAGCGACGTAATTAATGCATGGCAGACTCTGCAAGCGTACTTCGAAATATTCACAACTTTCAGAGAAAAGTTTTGAAAAGAAAAAAGCCAAAATACCGTAAGCGCAGTTACCCCCTATTTTTCGCCCCACACGATGCACACTCTCCGTTAGTGGCCATAGCCGAAGTCGGTCCGCGCAAAGATGGAAACAGAGGGGGACTTTTGCAGATACTTGACAAAGCACGCAAAGCAACCGGCTGCGGAAAAAATATGCGGATACTTGAAATAGGCGCGGGTTCAGGCAGGCTTGCTAGCCATCTTATGAAAACGGAAAAAATCAATCCAAAAAATTATGTACTCGCCGACAAAGAATACGGACGCGCAAGGAACACTGATGAAGGCAGAGGATGGATACTCAAAAGAAACATTTACCAACAAGTCCGAAAAGGAAATATACAAACAATTCCTGCAAATATATTTCGACGCCCCCCCGCTAGCATGAAAGGAAAATTTCAGGTAATAATTGTTCCTTTTGTAAGCGGGGGAACAACTTTCCTTTCATTTCTGCTCAAAAATTATTTTGAAAAACTTGCAGTGGGGGGATTCATAGTAGTTAACCGTGCTAATTCAAGCTACTATGGGCTAAGAACACATGCAGAACAAACAAGCAAAACAAAAGGAGGGACTCCGGAAATATTCAACGTGAAAAGGCATAACCAGGCGATATTGACACTAGAACGACAACTTACGCGACTGGAAGCGAAAGGAAAAATTCAATCCACCCGACCCAAAGACCTCTTTTTTAAAACTAAATGGGCGACAGGGAAAGATGTTTTTTTAATACAAAAAATTAAAGATTAGCAAAACAAATGCTAAATGCAAACAAAAAGAGCCATTTAAAATGTTGTGAAACACATTATTGATGTTAAGTTGAAGAAAATAAATATTGAAAATGGTGAAAATAGAATGGAGCCAATTAAAGTAACATTTTTAGGAACGAGCGGGAGCGTACCGCAAAAAGATAAGAACTTTGCAAGCGCAGCACTCGCATTTCGCGGAGATTTACTATTATTTGACTGCCCCGAAGGAACACAAAGACAACTAATGAAAAGCGAACACTCAATGATGAAAGTACAAAATGTTTTCATTAGCCACATGCACGCTGACCACTTTTTGGGATTATTTGGATGGATAAGCACCATGACACTAAACCAGCGAAAAGATAAATTAACTATTTGGAGCCCAAAAGGCGGAACAGAGAAAATTAAAAAGATTATGAAAGAAGTTATTTTCCCATGCTTTGAAATTGAATTTAAAGAAATAAAAAAAGGCATTCTGATAAAGAACGAATTTTTTAGTGTTAACGCTTACCCACTCGAACACGACATACCCTGCTTTGCTTTTGTATTCAACGAAGCGAATAAAGAAGGAACATTTAATCGTAAAAAAGCGGAAAACTTGGGAATACCCGTTGGTCCACTATATTCAAAACTAGCAAACGGAGAAAATGTAAAAGTTGGAAGCAAAGTATTCAAACCAAAAGACGTGATGGATTTTAACAAAGGGCGAGTGGGGCGAAAAATTGTTTTTGTTTCAGATACAATCCCGATAAAAGAAACGATTACCCAAGCAAAAGGCGCGGAACTACTAGTACACGAAGCAACATTCTTGGAAAAACAAAAAGAAAAAGCTAGCGAGGCAATGCACACAACAGCAAAAGAAGCTGCTGAACTTGCCAAAAAAGCAAAAGTAAAAAAGCTGGCGCTGTTCCACTTTAGCGCGAGAAACACAGAAGAAAAAGAAATACTCGAAGAAGCACACAAAGTATTTGCAGAAACAATTGTGCCAAAAGAAATGGAAACAATAACACTCTAAACTAACACTCGCTAACGCAAGCAATATTCTAATTTTGATAAATTAATTACATTTGCTTTAGAGAGATCAACTATTTAACTTTTAGAGAAATTAACTATTTATAATTTAAAGAAATTAATTATTTTTAGAACTTTCAACAATATCCCCAAGCTGCTTTTCTTTTGAAATTAACTTTGATTCTTTCTCAGCAATTAATTTTTCAAAAACACCTTCGCGCACCTGACGCTTAAGAAGTTTACCTTCCAAAAGAGACATTTCGTTTCTGAGAAGAGAGGTTTCTTTAAGGATAGAATTGATTTTTGCCCTTCGATACTTTGTAGGGTTATTCATCTCTAAAAGAAGCTTATTAGCGCTAGACGAAACTAATATTTCGCGAGCTTTTTGCAAGCGAAAAAGAGCCAGTTCTGAAGTGAGAATTTCTTCTTCAAGCTTGGAAGCCAAAACCTCAAAAATATTTTTTCTTATTTTGCCTTGCATGAACTTACGCTCAGCAATCGCAAGCTTACCCTTCGAATCCATAATGCGAAAGTTTAATTCGGATTCAGAAACACGATTGCGAAAAAAAGAATACATTACTACTAATACAACTATCAAAATTACAATAACTGCCAAGAATACCTCTTCAAACATAAATGGATAACGATAACAGGGGTTAAAATTCTTTCCATACACAAAGTAGCGGAAGAATTATTCAATTTAGGGGGAATAAATATGACTGGAACACACGAACTAAAAAAAAGACCTTACACTGATGAGGAAGCAAAAAAATTGCTTGCTAATGTAGTAAGCGCAGAAACTACTGACTGGCACTACAACACACACCACAAAGGATACGTTGTGAAAAGAAACGAAATAGAAAAAAAACTTGCTGAAGGTGGCGAAGCACTAAAAGCAGGGGCTAATGCTAATTACTCAGAATTTGGAGAACTAAAAAGAAGAGAAACATTCAACGCAAACGGCAACATACTACACGACATTTACTGGGAAAATATGGGCGGAGACGGCAAAAACGAGAAAGCAATTATGCTAGCTAAAAAAATTGTTGAAGATTTTGGAGGCTTTGAAAACTGGAAAAGCGATTTTACGGCAACTGCACTATCCGCGAAGAATTCAGGATGGGCGGTACTTGCAATTGATTCCTTAAGCGATGGGAAACTTAGAAATTTTCTTGTTGACGAACACGGAATAGGCGCAGTATGGGGAAGCTCGCCAATAATCGCATGCGACGTATTTGAACACGCATACTACCACAAAGACGGGCCAAAAAGAGCATTGTACATAGGAAACTTTTTGAACAACTTGCACTGGGAAAGAGCGGAAAAGAGATTTAAGGAAAACAAGAAGTAAAAAAAAATGGTTTTAGAAACGATTAACTAAAGTTTAATCGTTTCGCCCATTCCAAGCAAAATTGGTTTTGTTTTAAGAACACTTTTTTCAATGCGACGCTTGAAATCAGGAATATCAATTTTCTTTTCTTCAAAAACATCATACTGCATTGGAGTAACCATATCGGGTTTTATTAATTTTGTTGCTCGAACAGCATCAACAACATCCATACTCCTTGAACTAATCGGCAAAAGAGCGACATTCGCTTTCACTTCATTAAAATTATCAAGAAGGGCAGTAACCCCAGCGTGGTAAATTTTTTTTCCTTCACACTCAAGCAAATAAGCTAACGGATAGAAACTTTTTGGGTAATGCGCAGTTTTTGTTTTTATCTTAACCCCGCGCAAGGTTACTTCGGAATTAGAAACAATAGGAGTTTTTAGATTACGCGGAAGATTTAATTTCTGCAAAGCAACCTCGTGAGCAACAACAATAGCATTATTCAAACGAGCTATGTCCTCAACAGCACCAGCATCGAAATGCTCAGGAGTTTCATTTGTGATTAATAAAAGAGACACATCTTTGAAGTCGGAAGGCTTAGCCTTTATTTTCAATTTTTTCTTAAAAATAGTTTTAGTAGAATCAAAAACAGGATCAATTAGAATCGTTGAATCATTTTGGGAGATTTTGAAAAACGAATGCCCAAAATATTGTAAGTCCACCATGACACAATCATATTAAACAAGGTTTAAATGCATACCCCAAAGAAAAACAAAGTAAATTCGGCTAAATGAGAAAGTGAAAACTGCTAAATAATGCCCTAAACTCAAAACTAATGCTAAAAAATGCAAAAACGGCAGACTTAAAAAAACAAGGAAAGTAAATAGATTATGGATTTTGCTAAAAAAAGCGCTTTAATTGCAATAGTACTTGTGATGACTATGTCATTTTTTGGAACGGCGCATGCGCTAGACTACCAAATATCACAACACACAATAAATGTGCAAATAAGCACCGACTCAAAAGACACTGTAGTGGAAAAGTTTTTCATAAGCTTCCCAAATGATACTGAAAAAATTAATTTCCGTGAAAACAGCTTACAACTAGGAACAAGCATTGATGAATGGAAAAAATTAAACACTCTATTTATTCCTAGCTTTGGAGAAAACACACAGAATAAAAAAATCGCGTATAATGAAGGGGATCAAAGTTACTTGCAAATCAGCTATGATCTTACTGACACTCTAATGGCAAAAGGTAAAGAAGCCACGATGCTGACTGAATATTCACTCAAAGTAAATTACTTTAATTCATTCTACCAAGCAGGGCTTTGGACAATACCAGAAAACACCAGTATTAACATTGATATTCCAGCAGGTGCAGAAATACGTAATGCGATCGAACCACAAGCAACAACATCAAAAAATGGTACCCGCACAGTAGTAACCTGGCAAGGATACAAAAGCGCAAACAAATTATCCTTAACTTATGTAGTGTGGAAAAAAATAACCCCAGTTATTGACTTAAACGCAACAACAAACTTTTTATTTAAAACACAGGCAGGAATGCTATTTTTACTAGCAGTAGTAATTATACTAATTGTAACTGCGTGGCAGAGAAAAAAAATTGGCGCCATAATAGAAGACTTTGTTGAAAAACATTCAGTGATAAAAGAGGAATGAAAAAGATTTACAAAAATAATAACTGTTCAAAATTTTTGATAAAAAAATTATTGAGGAGCGCAAAAAGCATTTCTTTTTTGATACTCTTTGTAAGTTATCCATTCAACCATTGAAAGTTTTAATTTAATGCCAAAATCAGCCAAATCTTTTTGCACATCAAATGCAGGAATACAAATTATCTTTCCTTTCTTTGAATCAAAATTCAGATGCGCCTGCAAAATTTCTGGTTTAAGAAGCAAATTATACTGTTTGTATGCCGCATCAGCTCTATTTTTAGCTGAAAAATTAAATGCAACTATTTTTAGTTCGTCAAAAGGATCTTTATTACCAATCGAGTTTGATTTTTTACTTAAATATTTATTTGATTTTGCAATACGCTTATTTTCAGCCACAATAATCACCATTATTTGAAAAAATTATTTTTATTATAAATTTCTTTATATAATTTTTCACTTGAAAGTTTCTTAGCATCACGCTTGTACTTAAAGAAAGGATTCTCTTTTGGATTAACTTTTGCCCACTCTTCCCAACTCACAGAATACTGACGCTGAATCTTATCACGATACAGTTCAGGAAGAACATTAAATGCGCAGAAAGGCACTATTCGGCCGTCAGGCATCGCGTAATGAATATCACAGCGCTCAACTCTCTGCTGATCATAATTATACAAATCCATGAAATGCATCATTCCAATAAAAAGCGTCTTGTGATGGAATTTCCCAAGCGCAGTGTAATCATGCAAAACAAGCGCATCAAAAATTAACTTTCCAAAATCTAGATTCTTTGGCATTTTTTTCTTATTTATGCAAGAATTAATTTCAAACAATAGTTTTGCAAGCTCGACGTACTTTGCTTGAGAAAGCCCAATATTACTCCACTTCTCAATATTCTTTGAATGAGCGCGCAAATAAG
Organism: archaeon; assembly: GCA_037141515.1. Taxonomy (GTDB): domain Archaea; phylum Iainarchaeota; class Iainarchaeia; order Iainarchaeales; family JAAZKV01; genus JAAZKV01. The sequence goes on along the minus strand of JBAXCL010000016.1, from coordinate 6,641 downwards.
CGAAAAACTTTTCAACATCAAAAAATTCTGGAAGCGGAACAACCTTGTCAGCATCATCAAGAAAAATATACGAAGCTTCTCCGCACGCGAAATGAATATTCATTGTGTACTGCGCATTATTTGTAATTGATTCGATGAATTCAGTAATAGAAGAAACACAGGGAACTGGAAAAAAATCCCTTTGCATAATAGCACCCTTTGACTGCTTCTGAATTAACTCAGTAGCCCGCGGAATTGTTATGCGCTCTTTTTCTCTAAGCGCCTTAGGCATTCTACCGACGAAAGAAACGGGTTGGAAATTCACTCCGCGGATAACATCAATATTATTCAAAGCAAAATTTATTATTGGGCCAACTTCAGAATCATTCACACTCTTAATTAAAGTTGGAACCAAAACTATTCCAATACCTGCTTTTCTGCAAGCATCTAACACTCTGGGAACTTCATAATGATTCTTAGGATTTGTTTGTGCAGTTGTTCCATCAAAAGAAAGATACAAAGTTGTTACTCCTGCTGCGCGAACTTTTTTTGCCAAGCTTGGATCAAAAGCAATATTTATTCCGTGAGTATTAAGCTGAATGTGTTCAAAGCCGCGCTTTTTTGCGAGCGCAATAATTTCAACTATATCTTTTCTTAAAGTGGGTTCCCCGCCAGTAAACTGAATTGCGTTTGGAGGAACTGGTTTCATGGCGCGAAGATTAATTAACATCTCATCAATCTTTTCGATAGGTGGCTCGTAAATCGGGTCACCTTCTTTTGCATAAAAGAAACAATACCAGCAAGAAAGATCACACCTATTAGTCACTGCAATATTTGCTAGCGCTGTGTGATTATGGTGATTTGTGCAAAGCCCACAGTCAAATGGGCAATTACTACCATTATTATCAGACGCACAAACATTAAACCTGCCAATACCCTTGCTCTTACTCGCATAAGACGATGCGCGGGAAAACTCCTTGTCACTTTCCCAATAAATCTCGTCAAACATACCATGCTCGGGGCATTTACGTTTAATGTAAACTTTTCCTTTCTTAGCATAAACTTTTGCAGACAATGGTTTTTTGCATTCAGGACACAAAGAGCGAGTTTCATAAGGAAGATCCGCACCATATTTTGGAAAAACTTTACTAATAATTGGCTCATGATTTACTTTTTTTAATACAACTTTTTCTTTTGCCATCAACATACACCAGTTCAATAAAGCCAAATTAATTAAACTCAAAATTATTTTCATCCAAGCCAAATATTAACAAAAAAACGGCAATTACCCCATTAGTTTGTTTCTAACTTTATGCCCTGCACCCTTTAAAAATCTCACTTAAAGCACAACCTTTAATTAAGGTTAATAAATTATTAACCAAAAAGCTTACTTTGCTTTCCATGAAGCTTTTGAAGAACTATTTCTTTTTTCAATAATTTTGCACCCTGTACAAGCGCTTCAACGCCCTTATTATCAGGTTTCTTTCCAAGTAAAAACGCAACTTCTTTTTCTTCCAAATTAAAAAGCCATACTAAACTCTTTGCATATTTTTCATCCTCAAAAAGCATAGTCAAAAAAGGTAAATCCTTAATTGAGTCATTTCTTGAAGAATGCATTTTCTCACCAATCTTTGTGGCAATGGATTTACGAAGCTCACGCTTACTACTTGAAGCAGAAAGCGAGGAAAGAATAGATGGAAAAGCCATTGGAATAAATGAATGATAATCTTTTGTTCGTGAAAGGGCAACTCCCGCAGTTGAAAGCACAATAGAATATTTTAAGAACCCCCAATGTTGGCGAACCCTAATACGTCCATTAAAAATATCCGCACGACTAAAAATGTCAAAAGCGCGTGCAGTATCAATAGCATCATACTGACGAGGGATATTTTCTTCAACCCACAAAGCAAGAGTATCTAAAGAAACATCACTCGCATCAACTGCACTGCGAACCTCCGCAAGAGATTTTCCTTTGAAAATATGAGACATTACTGGAAATATTTTTTCTTTACGCTCGCGATACGAAAGTTCTTTGACTTCGGAAAGAATTATTTTTGGGGCAAGAGATTGCACATCAAGTAATGCACTGCGCAAGTCCCCACTGCAATTCTTTGCAAGCTCCTTAACAGCATCATCTTCAAAAGCTATTCCCTCAAGCGCACAAATTTCCCTAAGCCGCCGAGCAATACTTAGATAATTAATTTTCTTAAAATCACACAACTCTGCTGCTGTGCGAAGAGGCGCCAAATTCTTATCAGCGTAAATATCATTCGCAGTAAGAATAACTGGATTATTCGCTTCCTTTAAAATCCCTGCAATTGCACTAGCTCCGCCACGGTCCCTCGACTGGAGACCATCAACTTCATCAAGAAGAATAAGGCGCTTGCCGCCAAACAAAGATGAGTTTGCAGTTGCCGCACCAGCAATTTTTTGAATAGATTCCTTATCACGCAAATCACTCGCATTCATCTCAAAAATTGACCATCCGAACTCCTTTGCAATTAAATGCGCAAGAGCTGTTTTACCAACGCCAGGGGCTCCATAAAAGAATAATGGTTTTTGCGGAACATTTGAATTCCAAGAACTAGCCCAAGCGCGGGCACGATCAACAATCTCAACATTCCCCATGAACTCTTCAAAAGACTTTGGGAAGTACTTATCCACTAAAAGTTCTGAGCCAACCATGAACAGAAAATGGTGCGAAAGGATTAAAACGAATTGCTGACAAAAAGTGCTTTTTAGCTTAGCCTCGCCCTAGCTGCGGCAGGCAATCCCCAACAGAGTATCGATTTGGCACATTCTTCTGAAAATACATCTAATTTTCACCAAAACTTATTTCACGAAACTCAAACCCCAACTTTTCGAACTCCTTGAATGCCCCCACGCATGTTTCAATATGCGCTTGTTTTCCAAAAATAATAATATCTGCACTTACACTCGAACATAAACTTAATCCAATTATTTATTGTATCAACATTTCTATTTTTAGAACTAACACTAACTGAATAAGTTAAAATTATCAGAACATATTCTGTCAAATCGAAATTAAATATACGGCATAATAAGCCATTTTAAAAAACCAATCAAGAAGAAATATTTCATGCAAATAGGGATAGTTGGAAAACCTTCGAGTGGGAAAAGCACCTTCTTTAGTTCTGCAACATTAGTAGATGTTGCAATTGCAAGCTACCCCTTTACTACAATAGAACCAAACAAAGGAATTGGATTTGTCAGAGTTGAAGACGCTGGAAAATTCTTTGGAGTAGTAAGTAATCCAAGACACGGATTTTTAGTCCAAGATCCAGAAGCCGGCCCAATAAGGTATGTGCCGGTTGAACTAATTGATGTTGCCGGACTAGTTCCCGGAGCAAACGAAGGCAAGGGACTAGGAAACAAATTCTTAAATGATTTAAGCCAAGCGGACGCACTAGTACACGTTGTTGACGCAAGCGGAAGTACGGACTCGGAAGGAAAAGAAGTTCCCGAAGGAAGCCATGATCCAATAGTGGACGTAAAATTCTTGGAAGAAGAAATAGAACTATGGTTCTTGAAAATAATTGAAAACAACTGGCAAAAAATCGGAAGAAGCCCTGAAAAAGAATTTTCTAAAAAAGTGCAAGTACTCGCACAAATGCTTGCAGGAGTTAAGATTTTACCATGGCACATCGAAAAAGGAATGCGAGAAATGAAAATTGATGAAAAATTATTAAACCAATGGACTGATGAAGACAAAAGAATGTTCGCCCACAAATGCAGAGTTTGGTCAAAACCAATAATGATAGCTGCTAACAAATGCGATTTACCTTCCGGAGAAAAAAATGTAAAAAGATTAAAAGAAACCTTTCCAAATGTATTTATTGTTCCCTGCTCCGCCGCAAGCGAATTATCACTAAGAAAAGCGGCAAAAGCAAATATTATCAAATACTACCCTGGGCAAAAAAAATTCGAAATACTTGGAACACTAAACGAAAAACAAAAAGCAGGAATTGAAACTATCAAAAATAATGTACTTGAAAAATTTGGAAGCACCGGAGTACAAGAATGCCTTGATACGGTTGTATTTAAAATGCTAAAATATTTCCCTGTGTTTCCTGCAGGAACTAAAGGATTAATTGATTCAGCTGGAAGAACACTTGCGGATTGCTTTTTGATGCCAGAAGGTTCAAAAGCAATTGATTTCGCTTACACATTACACACTGATATGGGAGATGGGTTCATCCGCGCAATTGATGTAAAGACAAAACAAGTAATTGGCCGCGAACACTTACTAAAATCAGGCGACGCTATAGAGCTTGTATTCAAGAAGCCCTAAACCAAATAGATTCTCTTAAATATCAGAACGCGGTTGAAGGTTTAATTAATGGGTAAATGAATAATTTGACTAAAATTACACTGCGCATAAATTTTAGAAAACTTGAAGCCCCCTTTTAGACTGCTGAAAAACAAACTCTTTGCTTTGAATTTCAAACTTTGGCGTTTTACAAACTTTGCCATACAAACCAAAAAAAGGATTATGCAACACAGCACAACAAGGCAATAGAAATAGTAAGTTAGTTTGGCTTATTATTAGTAACTGTTGTGACGGTAGTAGTAGTTACTTTCTCTGAACTTGCTTCGCTTTTTATTACGGGCGCAATAACTTCCTGTTTTGCCTTCTCTTCCCTAATTATTTTTTGTGCAAGCGCCTTAAGTGCAGCGTCTTTTTCTTTTAGACGCTTAAGCGCGTAGAAATATGAATTAATCATCTGGTCAAGATCAAGCGAACGCTTAAAACCAATGCGTGCAATTTCCTTAAAATATAGACGAACTATTCTGAATGCAACTTCTTCATCATTCATAAAACCACCAATTACTTTTTTTTCTCCATTTCCCTAATTGCCGCCTCAACTTCTGCAAATGATGCTCCGCGAGACCTAATTTTTGCCAACGCGTAAAAATACGAATCAATTATTTCATCAAGAGAAAGATTTCTCTTAAAACCCATTCTTGCTATCTCCATAAAATAAGTCTGAATTAATTTGAATGCTATTTCCTCATCATCCGCAGAAAACGCACTTTTTAATTCGCTTTTTGAAATACTACTAGAAGCTGAAGAGGAAATTATCTGCTTAAGCTCGTCAAAATTTACTCCTGCGGGCTGGACAAATTTAGTTTTTGTCACTGTCCGAGTAATTGGTTTTGATTTAATTAGTTTAACAAGTGTTTTTGTTATGGTTCTTGTTTTGCCTTTCTTACCAAGAGTACCTGCTTTTGCAAGCTTCCATAGTGCTACTGATTGTGTAAAAGTTTTACCAAGACGCATCTGCGAACCAATAAATTGATTATAAGCTGAAACTTTTCGCCCCTTCTTTTTTTGCAAAGCTTTGTACTTATTCCATTCCTTTGCTGATTGAGAAAACGTCAACCCTGCTTTGATTTGCTTACGAACAAATAAATTATATTCAGAAACATGGCCGTTTTTTGACTTCTTTTTCTTTAACTGATCAACAGCAGCTTTTAATTTTGAAATTTCAACGTCCTGAGAAACATTCTTCGCACTCTGCTTTTTTAGCGCACGCTTAATTACTTTCTTTGAAGCAGAAATCTTCAAATCCACTGTTTTAGCCTCGACCAAACAACCACCAATACAATAACTAGGTTAGAACCAGTATAAAAACGTTTCCTTCTTAACTGTAATAAGTTAAATAATAAATGACTTTTATGCACAAATTATGATTTTAGCCTAATAATCCTAGTCGAACCATTACCCCGCGCAATTTTCTCTGTTGAAATCAAATTCTTTTCTTCAAGAGAAGCTATTGCTCCACGAACAGTACGCTCCGCAAATAATTTTGAGAGAGAATCATAAAGAAAACGACTATCAATTTCTTTAGAAACATTTTTTTTCAAAAAATCAATGATTGATTTTTCTTGATCATTTAAATTATTTGTAATTTCAATTTTTACTGGCTTCTCCTGCATAAAAGAAGCACGAACATGCTTTACACCCACTTTTTTCGCGCCATCACGATCAGCAAGCCTCCCCGCTTTAAGAAGAACACTAACTGCAATTCTCGCATCCCCGCCAAGCTTAGCTGAATGCGCAGCACACAGTGGAATCACATCATCCTCAAGAGCAAAATCATTAAACGCGAACTTTGCACGCTCGCGAAGAATTTCTTTTAACTCTAAAGGAGAATACTGCTCAAAAGGAATACTTGATGCTTGCAAAGAAGAACGCACACGATCATCTAAATGCGTCAGGAAAAAGTCATCATTTGAAATAAAAACTAAACCAATCGGAAGAGCCTGCTGTTCAGGCAAACGAGACAAATCATAAAATAGAGACTTACGCGAATCATCCCTTAACAACTGCTCAGCCTCATCAAAAACAATAATTGGAATTATTTTAGTTGTTTTTAACACTGCCACAAATTTTGAATAAAGCTCCTCAAAACCAATCCCCCTATCAGGAACCGCATAACCCATTGTATTAGTTATTTTTGAAAGAATTGCAAGCTTTGTATTAAGCTCAAAACAATTAATATAAAGACATTTTGATCTATCAGAAAATTCGTCAAGCTCGTTAAGAACAAATTTTAGTGAAACGGTTTTACCAGTACCCGGTTTTCCAAAAACAAAAACATTAGTTGGTTTCTTTCCCTTAGTTGCGGGCTTAAGAC
>JBAXCL010000015.1:0-15425 GCA_037141515.1 archaeon | reverse complement strand
ATAATACTGTTTATAAACTATAATAAACGCAAATGATATAAAATGAAAAATATTAGTTCTCTAATATATTAAGAAAAAATGATATCCATGTTTAGTTCAATGTTCTCCAAAAACCAAGCTACCATAATAATCAATGAATCCGTTGATACTTCTTCCCATAGTAGCTTTGAAGAAATTCATATTATTAACAACAATAAAGCATCTGATAATATTACTGACATTTTACAAGAAGTTAATACCAACGAGAAACAAACAAATACGAATATAACCATTTATAAAGTAGCAAGTAATGCGGAGGAAGAAGAATATGAAGAAGAAGCTGATAATATTGAGATGTTTAATCCATTTTTAAAAAATTTAGAGGATATTTTGCTAAAACTCTCCGAAAAACACGAATCCTTAGATCAGGAACTCGGCCAGTTAACAAAAACCTCCAAAACGAATAACCTTAAACAATATGCTTTAAATGAAATACTTAAAACGGTTTCGGGGTTACAGTCACATCGGTACAACTCAGAAGATGCCATCATATCCGCAACTTTAATAATAAATAATGCGTTGGATCGTATTTTGACCATTTTTGAAAATAATCACTATAAGTATTTGAACTCGTTTAGAAAAAGAACGGAGAACTTTTCTTTAAACGTTAATAACACGGGCGTTTTAAATAATCTGCAAAGTATTGATAAGGAAATGTTGAATCGAATGGTTGAAAAGTTAATCCTAGAAGGTCAAAAAGATTACTCGGACCCTTGTTTGTTTTATACTAATCCAACGAATGATAGATTTTTTATGGCGAGAGACAAGAAAATCGTTTCCATATTGAAAACGTTATCTGAATTCGTGAGGGATTTGTTGAGTTTAATTCCTGATTTAGTGTTTAAAGAAGAGGCTGAGGTTGTAATCACTCCTGAAGCCATTATTGATGCTCAAATTGATATGATTTTTGAACCAATTGAAACGCCCGCAGCAAAAGACTCCACACGACGAAAATCAAAGCGACGGGGAGGTAATTAAGGTGGTTTAGGCCGTGGTAGTTTCTTCGGCGCACGATGTTTTTTATTTTGGTAGTAATAATAGTCTATTTCTATTGGCTCCCCCTTTAAGGTCTTGAATAATGGGCCGTCCTTGTTACCAGGCACGCATTTTTTACCATTAAGCACAACGCAACAAGATGTTAAATTACAATTTTGGTTTGTTAGCTTTCCACATGACTCTATTAAAGTATTACTGGAACCCGTATGGGTACTACAAAAGTCGCCGGCTGGGTCCATTTTAATATTGGTATGGCTATCGTCGTTTAAAGGAACTATATTTCCACTGAGGTCTGTGTTACTCATTTTATTCATCGCCTCCATGACACCCACTTTAATTAGTTTTTTGTTTTGCGACGAATCAAAGGTAATATTGTTTAAATTGATAAAAATTAAAATACTTATCAGGATAATAAAAGTAATTAATATATAAAACACATATGTTCTTATTTGTTCTGATTCCATAATATTTATAATAAATCGCTTTATTATAAATCAAACAATGTCTAAATCGCGTAAAAATATAGGTCGTCGTCATAATAAAAAATCAAGTGGGTTCTTCAACAAAGTGAAAAAAACGTCTAAAAGTGCCATTCCCGTCGTGAAATCCGGATTAAATAAGGTTGGAAATACGGTCAAAAGTGTTGCGGTTAAATCCGAACCGGTTATTAAGGAAAGTTTTAATAAGCTATACGGTTATGTGAAAACGGGAATGAGTTACACCTCTAACGCGATTAAAAAAGGTATTAAGAAAACTCGTAAACGAAAATAATTATTAAACTTTTTCAAATACAAAAGGAGAGAAATTTCATTATTTTTTAAAATGACGGATTTATTTTTTGATTTTGCTCAGGCTGAAAACAAAAAAGAACTGGAACTTGTTTCTCTCCGTAAAGAGGTGGAAGAACTTAAAAGTCAATTAACTGAAAGTTATCAGAAGAAAGTTGCTCGAGATAATGTTTTCGCCGAATTAACCAATGTACTAGACGAAATGATTGACCTGTATCCAAGCTTTGTACCTAAAACATTAAATTATGACAAAAAAGAAGCTTACTTATCCGGACGCGATACTCTGGTAACCACCGCCATAATGAAAGGTGAAAAAAACATAGCAGACATTGTTGCTTACGTGGATCAATACAATTATTATTTGGGGCGACGTTCATTGAAAATAATTTTAACCGCACTTGAGAAAACCTCGGTAGAAGAGATTATTTACACCCAAAAAAGCAATCAAAAGGTTACGGTAGGTTGTAAGACCCAAAGTTCCGTTTTGTTTCCGAATTATTTACAAATTGGAGCCGTTTTGACGCACCAATTGACAACCCCGTTGAATAATTTAATAGATAACACTCTTGCGTTGGGTTACAAAATTGAAGGACGAACTAGAATAAGCAAAAGTGACTTCTCTGCCGAAGATGAAAATAAATACGAGTATAGTTCGCAAGACGACTTTGTTCGAATTTGGGGACTAAAACAACAATTCGCAAGACAAACTCTAGGGGCAATTTTATCTTATGTTAATAAGTTGATTGTGATTAACGAGTTCTCGAGTGGCAAACCATCATATAAAGAAACTTGTCGCAACTGCGAAGAAAACCATAATATTCGCGACTGTACTAAGGAGTGTAAGGGGTCTTGTCCGCGAAGTTACAAATCGCATATCCCGAAGGATTGCCCCGCAAGACTGTTGTCCGATGATTTATAAAGAGTTTAATTTTTTGTTTGTAGAGAGAAAAATTAAATACTTATTATTTTGATTTCTCTCCAATATTATATATATTTTATAAATAAAAAACAAAATTATAATATAAGGTATAGTTATATATATAATGCAAAATCTTATCGAACTCGTAAATCAAAGACTCACCGCACTCGGGTGCCCCCCAAATATGGTGGTTGATATGGGTGATGGCCAAGCTTTACATCATGCTTCGTCATATGATGTCTCCCTCACAAATATAGCCCATTATTATGTTATTTTTCGCTATATTAATCAAGAACCAGTAAACTTGATGTTCGGAGCTATTACAATAAAAAATCCAGAGACCCCTTCTGTTCTTACCTTTAATACTCTTTGTTCGCCGGACCCTACTGTTTGGAGTTTGGACATTTATGCAGCGGGTGAATTATCGTTAAATCTTTTGAATGATATGTATTATAGTAATACTAGAAATAATACGAACTATCTTACATTACCATTAAACATGACTGATAGTGTTGTTAGAGATTATATTAAAAGTGATATTATTCATTGTCTACATCCCGCTGTCCCATCTTATTCAGGTGGACTCCGCCGTAAAAGAATTCCAAAGAAAAAAACAAGACGCGTCAAAGCTAAAAAAACTAAAAAAAGAAAATCGCATAGGAAAACAAAATAGATTTTAATATTTCAAACAAAAACAACATAATATTTAATTTACACCGAACACATATTTATTCCCTCTTGATTTGTCAGATGATTTAAGAGAGAAACAACACAAAACAAAAGTAATTGTTTCTCTCCAATATTATATATATTTTATAAAAATAAATTTAACATATTTATTTTTAAATCATTATTACTTATTCTTATAACACAATGAGTTCTTTTAAAAGAAAGGCGGCAGCGGTCACTTTTAAAAAGAAAACAAAAAAAGGGAAAAAAGAGTCTTCAAGTATAAAAAATAATATGTTGGTTATTAAAGTCGAATACGTTCCTGAGACATCAACTTCTTCTTCTTCTTCCAAAAGAAACGTCGCGGACTTTTTCAAAAAGAGAACAAAACAACCTAAAGAGAGTTCCAGTATAAAAACAATGTTACTCGTTAAAAACAAGACGCAAAGCAAATTAAATATTTTAAAACCCATTTTAAAGTGGGTTGGAGGGAAAACCCAAATATTGGACAAATTGATTGCCGATTTTCCAGTGAACATTGAGAACTATTATGAACCGTTCTTAGGAGGTGGTAGCGTATTATTTACATTATTGTCTTATGCGAGAATAGGTGTCATTAACTTAACCGGAAACGTATATGCGTCTGATTCGAATGAACCGTTAATTTTCATGTATAAAAACATTCAAACTTCGCGTCACGAATTGTTTGATGCTATACAAGTGTTAATTACTGAGTACGATGAGTGCCGCACCGAAGGACCTCTTAATCGGGCCCCGGAGAATCTGGAAGAAGCCACTGATTTAAAAGAGAACTACTATTATTGGGTTCGCATTCAGTACAACAGTCTATCCGCAGAGGAAAAGAAGACTGTTCAAGGATCCGCGTTTCTTATTTTCTTAAACAAAACGTGTTTTAGAGGGGTGTTTCGAATTGGTCCCAATGGATTCAATGTTCCCTATGGTCATTCTAAAAATACTCCAGAGATAATCAACGAAGCACACTTGAATGACATTTACAATCTTATTAGGGGTGTTATTTTTGAGTGTTGTCACTTTAGTACGTCGCTTGCTCGAGTAAATAATCCGTTGGACTACGTTTACCTGGACCCGCCTTATGCACCAGAGACTAGTACATCATTTGTTGGTTATACCGAAAATGGGTTTTGTCTTGAAGACCACCTGACATTATTCAGTTCAATACACACTCTAAGAGAAAATAACGTAAAACTTATGATGAGTAACGCCGACGTAGAATTTGTTCGCGACACGTTTACCGAGCCGAATTATCACACCGAGTCGATTTTATGTAAAAGAACCATTAATTCATCAAACCCAGAGGCAAAGGCAAAAGAAGTAATTATAAAAAATTATTAGAATATTTTATTAGAAAACTTAAATTATAATATATAATATGTTAAATATAAAAAATATGCAAGTATGATTGTTTTTCGGTGTTAGAGCAATAATACTTAAATTGTAAAATACTTAAATATCTAACCACTCATCTAGCTTATCAAAATAATTTAAGTCGTCGCCAAACAAAATGTCGATGCCATGTCTTGCCATTATTTTGTTAAAAATTATGTATTTCTTCTTCCGAGATACAATTCTTTTCTGTAAGTACTCATTAACGCAGAACGCATACTCGACCTCAAATTTGCCTTCCAACGCTTCAGTGTATTCTTCACGAAATACTGGTCCACTTAGTAACTTCACGTCAACCGATCCTTCCACATTTTGTTCTTTCTTTTCAAGTATTTTAATTACTCTTCGGCCGTCCGTGTACTCAAAAATATAAGCTTCATCTGGATGACGGAATAATTCAATGTGGTAGTACCTTTTGATAAATTCTTTTAATCCGCTTTGAGAAACAAAGATAACTCTTTTGTCTTCAAGTTGTTTCGATAAAAAGTAACCAAATTTGGTATGACCCGTTACGATTTTTTTAAATCCATCGTTGAGTAGTCTTGTTTCGTTGTCTGTTTTGGCTTCAAACAGCTTGCCATTAAGATTTGTAGCGGCACCGCCAGCCCCGGTTCCTTTGTTGGGAATCTTTTGTTGTGAGGGTTCCTCGACCGTTAAGTCATTTACCTTCTCGATGACGTCGTTGACCTCCGTAACGGTTGTTTCATTTAATTTAATTTTTTTCGCCAAAAACTTTTTAAAAAAGGGATGTACATCCTTTTCAGATTGCACTGTTACAACCGGATTATTGTTGTCGCACATTTTAAAAATTTAAATAATGATTTTTCTAAGAAAAATAATTATATAAGGTGTATATTATTTTAAAATGTATTTTTAGAGAGAATGATTACGGACATTTTTAACAGTTCTTGTTAATTAAATTGTTTTATTTAATTTTAGTTAAATTTGATTTTTAAACCATTCTTTTTAAGTTGTTTTACAAAAATATCATTGTTTTACAAAAATATCATTATTTTACAAAACACAATGGACGTGAGACAATTTTTTGTGGACTCGAATAAAAGAAAACTAGAAAGTGTAAATAATGACACGATAGCACCAATCCCCCAAAAACAAGTTGCCAAGGTTTACGCTGTTCGGGATGTAGTACAACTTCGAGAGGCGTTTTTTGAAGTTGTAAAGTCTGAAATAAAATACGGCGTAGTTACTTATGAGATAAAAAATTTGGATAACCTCCGGGGGGACGATTCCGCCATTAAAAGTAATTTACAGGACCCAGATTACAAAAAAGTGAACAAGGTCGAGGCCAGCAAACTGAAAACTGCGTCCACGTTTGTGATAAAGTACAATAAGTATATTCAGTATTTTAACAGAAAACATTCCGCTACTCCAATTACAACAACCACCGTGAGCCATGTTTACAATATTCTTATCAAAAGATGTCATCTTACCATGATTATCTTGGAAAATATACTTCGTAAAATACAGGGGTGTCATGATAGTTCATTGTCCTTGTATAACTTAGTTCAACATCCATTCCATTTCATTCGAGCGGAATTTCAGTTGCTTTCCTTTGAAAAAGCGGATTTTATTGATGAACAATACGATTTAAACACTTCCTTTGAAGAAAAGTGTTCCGTTTGGCATTTTGATTTCATTCACAAATATAACTCTTTTTACGTCGAGAAACAATACTTTTACAAAAAGTTCAACGAATTTTGCGAGAAAACACAACGGGACCCAAGTTTATACATTTCCATTGTTCGACGCAGTTGTATGACCCTTGTGATAAAAGACCGTGAATACATTACCACCGAATATTTATTCAACCTTGAGAAAAACTTGGGCGACAAATTGTGTGACCTGTTCCTAGACAAAACAATTGATATTGATTTGGACGAAATCAACCACTTTATTGAGTTGTTCGAAATGAAATCAGAACAAACCCTGTGTGCGGAACAAAAACAAGCCATTATTAACACCATAACGAACAAGTTGAGTGTCATTACCGGATACCCAGGCACAGGTAAAACAACCATCATGGAATGCGTCGTTTTTGTTCTCGTTGAATGTAAGCTCGCGCGACCCGCAAACATATCGGTCATCGCTCCAACAGGACTCGCATTTGTTCAATTGAGAACGCGTATGGCCAGACTAGAAAAACGAGACAACTTTAAGGTCAGTAAGAATTACTCTGGCACGTGTCATCGGGTCATGTTGTCCAAGTTTGAAACTGTACGACGAGACTTTTGGGCGAATCAACGCGATCCAAAAGAAGATTTTCAGTCTGTAACCATTGATTTAATTATAATCGACGAATTCTCCATGGTCGACATATTCATGTTTGAAACAATACTAGAATTTTGCGATTTTTTCAAGTGCCGTCTTTTACTGGTTGGAGACAATAATCAATTACCGTCCATTGGCCCAGGGTGTGTATTAAAAAGTATTATAGAGTCTGATATTTTTCCAGAGTCTCTCTCCAAACTAAAAATAATACATCGACAAGATACTGGGAACTTGAAAGAAAACATTTTGCGAATGAACGAGGAATTATTAACGTTTGACCACTTTGATGAAACTACCATGATTTTTAAAAATATCAACAAGTTCCTAACCCCGGATTCAAGTCAACTTAACGCAACCCAAATTGAATTGCTGATTGACGAGTACGGGCTTACCAAACACAATTGTAAATTTTTATCTTATTTCAAGAATGAAAAGTTCAAGTTCAATGTCGGCAATTTGAACAATATCGCGCAAACTAGTTTTAACCAGAACGCCGCAAGACGCAAGTTTATTCCAAACCAACGAAGAAGGTTCTATGATAACGATGTCATTCTGAGAACCGAAAACGATTATTCGGAAGAAACTTTACGAGCAAATGGAGAGACGGCACAAATTCAAACGATTTCAACCGATGGGTCTTCTGTGGATATTCAATACCACGATAAAACCGACGCGACATTAGACTCGAATGAATTGGAGAACGCGTTTGACTTGGCTTACGCGTTGACAGTTCACAAGGCACAAGGCAGTCAGCACGACACCATTGTTATTTTTATAGATAACGCACAAAGTTGCTGGGACAAACGGACTTTATACACGGCGATTTCCAGGGCAGTCAAACGATGTATAGTAGTATCCAGTTATGACAGTTACCTGGCCGCCCAGAGAAGAAATAATAATAGCAAAATATCGTTATTTCTTGAAATGTTTAATAAATATGAAACTTGTTAAACATACATATCTTACTTATTTTTATATTTATTTATATTATACAAAACTAACTAAATATGGGAAGCGGTATGTCTAAACCAGCCGCAAGCACAAACGGAACAATAGAAGTGACCTCGTCGGCAGCACCAGCAAATGCCCCAACGACCGCCCCAGCAACGGCCGTTGTACAAACAACAGATTATATTGGGGTGGCTTCTTTTTTTGATTTTATGTGTGCGGCATTATCAAGAATTGCTTATACAGAGGATCCAATCTCGTATTATTTAGTCAAAGGGTTATTTAAAATAATTCCTCTAAAAATAAAACAAGCCATAAGTGTGCTTAAAAGTGTAGAAGAATTGAATAATTTTGACGAGGAATTAAAATTTGGCCTAAACGACCAAAGCAACGTTATTCCATTTAGGATTACAAACGGTAAGAAATCGATTGATTTTACAAAGTACGCGAAAGATGTGAACGAGTTAATTGAAAACACCGAAAACAGCCCTTTTTTTACGCATGACTTAGACCCAAAATTACTGATTATTTCGGTCGCCGATTCAAACTACGGAGACGTACTTATCATAGGACATTTGGACTTTAAAAACTTTGTCTTTGTTTGTTATAGAGGTACGTATAGCGCAAAGACCGCAGGAAGCTACACTAAACCTCAGACACTTTTTCCGTATATTGTTAACGAAGCAAAACAAACTGGTGTCTTAAAAGGTATTGAAAAAATTACACTAGAAATCATGCATACAATTAGCAACGCCATGGCTTATGTGGTTAATGAATTTTTAAAACCCACCGACACTGAAAAAGTAATACCAGTGTTTACAGGACATTCTTTAGGAGGAGGTATGGCAACGCTTATGGTATATGAATATGCTTCCCGAAAGAAAGAAGATTTTGGCGGCCCAGAGTACAGTAAACTCTCTGATAACGCGGTTTGTATTTCGTTCGGTTCACCACGAGTTCTAAATGAAAAAGCAAGTGAAGACTTATGCCGGTACGTAATAGGAAACTCAATTATACTTCATAGGTTTTCTAATACGGGAGACCCCGTAACATCATTGCCACAAATGGGTTTTTTCCACCCGTGTTCTAGTAAAAATGATAAAAAAGCTGGGTATAGACAACATGTATCAAGAGAATGTGGTTCTGCGATTCAATCAAGACCCGTCCCAACGGCAGTTTATGATAAGAATATAAAATGCACTACGGTAGAACCAACGTCATTTGATAAATTAAAAAGTGGCAGCGTTATTATTACAGACCATATGAATTATTTATTTATTAGTTTTATTAAAGCGGCTGACGTAGTACATTTATTTTTGGGGTCAGCTTTAACTTTTGAAACCACCGAAGTAGCACGAGTTAAAGAAGATAACCCAAAGTTACAAATAACTTCGGGAGATACTGAACTCCGATTCGTATTGATGGACGGGCGTGGTACCGCAGGCAAATTCTTGGTGGATTTTGTGGATTTAAAGAAACTAACTATTAACACGGATAAGGGTCTAATGGAAGATAAAAAGGTAACATACGAAATGTTTAAAACACTAATTACAGAGTCAAATGCGATAACTACTGTTAAATTTGTCGAAAAACCCATATCATCTTCAGGGAAAAAGCCAACCCCGTTGCCAGCACCGTTTACTAAAACCCCAACATTTGAAACATTGGAGGATAATGAAAAAAAGTATCAGGAATTATTAGCGGGACATACCATAGAAAACGGAGAGCTAGTTAAACCAGTTAAACCAGCAGAACCAGTTAAACCAGCAGAACCAGCTAAAACCTTAGATGATAACAAATTAATTACTAGTAGCATCAGTCCCGCTAAAACTTTAGATGATACGTTAAATTCTACCAACACTATTGGGATCACACCGCCACTTACTACAAATATGGCTGCTGCCGCGGCTGGCGGCAGTAAAAAAAGTCGAAAAAAAACAAACACCAAAAACAAGAAATGTAGAAAAACAAAAAAACGCAGAAAAACTAAAAAACGTAGAAAATATTAAAATAAAAAACTAGGTTGATTTTAAATCTCTCCTATAATGCTTCCATTAGAAGTTTTAATTCTTTTGTGTTGCGCGTTGGATTTATGAATATCGGTATGGCAGTTGTCACATAAGGTAACTAAATTGGCCAACGCATTCTTGTGAAAAAAAGCACTTTCCGTCTTAATAAAGCCATCCGAATCGGCGAATTTTTGGTGCTGAAGATGATGAACCTCCGTTCCCCTGTTTTGTTGACATAACTCACAAAGATTCATTATCTTTTTACTATTAAAATGAGAAGTCTTTAGAGAGAGAAATCCTTGTTGCTCCGGGAAGTACTTCATACGAATGTTGAATGCCGCCTCTAGAAAATCCTCAGGCAATTTTAAGGATTTACATACTTCTAATCCGTACATACTGTTGCCTGGGCCTGGTTTCATTTTACGGTCATACACCAACACATCTCGCGCCTGGTCGTACATCACGGTTAAATGTTGGAGTACCACAGACGATAAGTCTGAAATTTCTTTGAAATTGACAATTTCGTGAATGTGTGTAGCAAATATAAAGCTACTTTTAACACTATGAAGTTTTTGAATACCCGCGACAAAAATGCTAATCGCGGAAATGTTTTCCGTCCCAGAACATAATTCATCCCCTAAAACCAAACTATTTTGGTCTGCGAGACGTAATATCGTTCTTAATTCAGACATTTCTACGGCAAATGTAGAGAGACCTTTAAATAAATTGTCGTTCCCCAAGATTCGAGTAAATAAATACTTGTATGGAGAATAAGTAAACGCATCGCACGGAACAAACAATCCAGATTGGGCCATAATAACCGCAATTCCCAATGACCGTATTAAACTTGTTTTTCCAACCGCATTTGTGCCATACAATAAAATCCCGTCCACCGAGCCGTTACCAAGTGTAACATCGTTTGATACATATAACTCGTTGTTTTGTAACTGTTCAATCAAACAATGCCGAATACTTTTCGCGGAGAAAAAAGATTTTTCTGATTCAACAATCACTGGGCGACAGTAATTGTATTTTTTGGCTATAAACGCCTTCGTAGTTAGCACGTCCACCGTGGTGAGAAAGTCGATGATACAATTCAGGTCCTTATGAAAATGCGAATTGAATTCTTCCAAAAACTTATTGTAAAGAAACGAAACCGTTATTTTTAATTGATTTTTTTGATTAAAAATATCATGACATAACTGAGTAATTTGCTCGTTCGTGATGATTTTATCACTCGTGTTGTGTTTAACAAATGCGATATCTTTTTTGGAGACTTTGAAATCAAACGATTGAGTGGTTCCCAAAAACAAGTATTCGAGTTTAACAAACGTTTTGTTCGCAGGCAATGCGTCCTCAAGCAGTTTGGAACGGATATTTGTACAAACCAAAAGGCTCTGACTTTTTACAGATTCGTGTTTTTTAACAAATTCCGTTTCTTTTTTTCGTTCTTTTGTACCAACTACAAAGCACAAATACCTGCGAATGGCCTCTAATTTGGCCTCGTTTTTCATTAAAATATTGGTGGATTGGTCCAATTCCGCGTAAACGTTTGGCTGAAAGAAATGAATGGGGCCATTTTCTTCCTCTCCCGCGTTCGCAAGCACCTCCATGTTAAGCCGTTTCTCCACAAAGTCCGTTATTTTATCACAGTAGAAAGGAATATCCAAGAAGTTTAAAACATTCTCTCCAAAATAAGAAGAGAGAGTCATGTCTGAAGACAATAACGAAAATATTTGTTGGGCAGTCTTGAAGTTATTCAATAAGACGCAAAATTTCTTTTCTGGCACCTGTTTCATAATAAGTTGTCGTGCAAATTTTGTCATGTCGTTAATGGATTGTAACAGTCCTCGAATACCCATAAACAACGGAGGAGTTGCTAGGAGATGTTCCGTAAGTTCATATTCCTTATTCAAATAGTCGATTTTGGTAGTGGGATTTAATAGAACCGACCGAAATTTACGTTTTCCCATGGAGGTAACACATTCGTTAAGCATGGACGAAACAGAAGAATACTTGCCGTAATGAGACGCATCGTCAATGATATTTAGCTGAGTTAGAGAATGATTGGCTAGTTTCAATTGGGTGGAACAATTTTCCAAATACGGTTCTTTAATTTTGCTAGTAAGGTGAGGACTGTGCTGATGCACAAAGTCGAGTAGGTAACAAAATGCCTGGCACGCAATATTGTTCTCGTAAAAATTCAGCATGAATATTTCACTGTTTTCGTCCTTATAAACTCGACTAATAACTTCCATTTGATATGTTTGTTTTTCGCAATTACCTACGCGAACCATATGGGTTGGATCCAATGAATCACACGATGACGTATTAATTCGATGAATAGTTGGGCATCGAATAATGTCCGCATATCCAATAATATCATCCGTTTCGGTTGCCGATAAATTAGATATTACAATCGCTTCACTGGGATTATAAATGGAGATAAATCGTTGTAGTTCATCAAAAGTAGTTGGGTTATTAATCCAAGGTTCTTTGAACTGAGAAATGGTAGTCTCACCAGTGAAAACGTCTAAATTCGCAACCCCAACTACAATATAAGTCCCCTTAACAAATACAAGGCTTTTATAGACGAATAACCAAATACAAGTGATGTTATTGGAAAGGACCGTCGACTCTTGTGAGAAATAAGTGCCAGGTGAAATTATTCTGTTTAAAGTTCGAATTTTGGTTTCGTCTTGGGCTTGTTCGTAAATAGGGCAAGTAAAATGAGCATCTTGTAATTTTCTGATAAATTTTTCAAAACAATCGACTTTGAATCCCGCCCCAACTACCACGCCACTTTCGTGTTTACTGTTTTTTTTTTCGTACATGGCACAGTCACATATACGACAAAAGTCTTCTAGTCGACTACCATTAATTTTTTGAGTAGCACGGTCTTTAATCGCATATACTTCGAAAAAATCGCCGACCTGGTACAAGACAACGGTGTCTTCGCCGTATTCTTTGATATGTTCCGAAGTGACTTTTAAGTAATGGTTCACCAACGCCATTGTGTGAGTGTGTTTCTCTCTTCAATGTTTAAAAAATAATGATTTATTTCTAAAGAAAGAAATAATAAAAAAATGATTTTTAATTATTTGTACTTCTATATTATATCTATAAAAATATGAAAATTAAGTTGGAGGAGGAAAAAGTTGAGGAGGAAAAGTTTATTAAAAAATATTGCAAAATACATTATAAATCACTAAAATGTAAGGTTTGTAAAAAATATCTAAAAAGCAATAAAAACATCGGTAAAATTTATAAAAAAAATGGCAATATAAATAAAAAAACACTAAAACTACATAATAATTTGAGTAAAAAATGTGATAAATGTTCTAATAATACTACTAAGGAATGTTTTTCAAAACAATTAGAAAGTTATTCTAAGTGGTTTAATAAGTAAGTACTTAATTAATGGTTTGAAACTTATTTGTCTTTCATGTCAATAACAACAAAATTGTCTTCTGGCTTTCCAATAACAAAAGTTAAAATGTATTTTTTTGTGGAAATATAAATATCTTTGGGAATAACCCCCAACGTGTAGTAAAAGAACTTGATAATAATCAGCATTATCGTCGCATAAAAGGGTAAATCTTTTTTTTCATTATACGCAAACAATATATCGTCCTTGTATTTTTCGTCAAAAATAGAAAATTCGGCAACAAAGTCATGCTCTGGTTGTTTAATCATTAATTTGTACCCATTTACCACTTTGTTATTTGAGTTTAATCTCCAAACAAATTTTTTGAACTTTTCTCTCTTAAGGTTTAGATAGTTTTGCATTTTATTGAGAGTGCTATCCAAATTTTCGCTAAATATGGCAACGTCAATGTCGGAAGACTGAAAGTAATCTTGTCTCTGAACACTGCCAAAGTAATATAGTTTTGTATCCAAGTAATTCGACAGTTTTAAGAAAAACATTCTGGCGTATGGAGATATTTCGTTATTTGTAGTTTCCATACATTAGAACGATAAAAATTAAAATATAGTGTCCGACTCACCCTTAATAAAATTATGTAATAAAATATCCTTGTTTACGTTTGTTATTTCACCTGCCAATAAAGCAGACTCATAAATTTGTCGCACAACATCCGCTGGTGCGGCACTACCGATTTTAATAAGATTTTGTTTCTTCAAATAAACATGGATGTCGCTTAACGGTACGGTCTTTAATGCTCGGTGGGCAATGAGCACATTTTTTCGTGTTTCCCTATCTTTTAATAAAATAGATACAGATTTTTTCAATTTGGATTTTCCTAAGGTATACTTTCGACGAATAGTTCGTTTTAAAAGTTTCTTTCCAAGTGGGGTTGATTTAACCTGCGGTTTTCCACCACTCACCATCAACGGTACTTTGGGTGGCTGTACTGGTGCTGGTGGAAAGAGTAGTATTGGTTCACTCAGTTGCGGTGGTGGTTGTTGTAGCGATTTTGCGTTTAATTTTAACTGTAAATCTTTTAACCTTTGAGTATGGTCGTTTTCTCGCATTCCAGCACCAATCGTAGTAGTAATAGGTTCCAAGTTTTTCCGTGTTTTATTCCAATCTCGAAACGTTGGTTTACTACCGCCTTTTAATATTCCATATGGTACATTGTCGCCGACCCTTGAAGAAAAGTTAGTAGTAGTAATAGGAAATAAGGGCGAAGGGCTTGATGGTGATACCGTAAACGTGGTTTCTGGGTTTAGCTCATCCGGCAAGTCCAGGTAAACGTTTGTTTGTGGAGGGTGTGTATTAAATAGAGGACGGTGTTTGATAGATTTGTTAAGTATGTTGGTCGTTTGCTGTTTTTTCTTGGCCAAGTCTTCTAAAAACGTGAAGGAATCGTCAAATTCGTTTGTACTATTATTTCTCTCTTCTGTATTGGTTAAAATGGAACTATTTATTAGATTTTCGCTAACTTTTCCACCGGAAAGACCTAATTCTTTCTTTTTGTGTTCTTTAATTCGTTTTAATAATCGGTTGCGAAGAACATTGGGAGAGATTAAAGGAGCAACTCTTGGAGCTCGGTTCTTCTTGGTTTTCGATGATCCACCTGCACCTAGAAATGCCGGATTAAATTCTATGATTTTTTTGGTCAATGTCATATACTAATTTTGAATGTTTTTTTTATACTATGCATACGGAACAAAATTCAATAAAAATTACTTACATAATAATAAGTTTGTGCTAAATAAACGCCAGGATTCATAAAAGCTTGGGAAATTTCCTGGAAATTTCCTGGAAAAGCAAAAAGTCCAAAGTAAACAACACTCTTTTTTGCCAAAACTATCTCTAGCTTTTAAAAAAAGGACATTTATAAATGTCCAATTTTGAAATCCTAAGTACTTTGTTAGTGA
>JBAXCL010000014.1:0-15698 GCA_037141515.1 archaeon | reverse complement strand
TGCATTTGTAATAATTTGTATTTTAGTTATTAGTATTAGTGTTAGTAAAAGATATTTAGCTGAGTTAATAGTTCTCTAGACTGGTTGCTGCGTTTTTTGATTATTGCCCGGCTGTGTGTTGATTTTTAATCCTTTATAGTGGTATTTATTGTATGCGTCTCACTAATGATGATTTGATTCACGAGTTAAAGCTTCGTCTTGCGGGCGAAAAATCCATTAAGCGTAAAGTTATGCTTAAGGAATTAATTGGTTTGATTAGGGAACTCTGATTCTAGAACTTTGGTTCGGCTAAGCATCTTTTTTATTATTTTTATTTTTTTAAAGTAGCTTTTTTTAGTTATTTTAATTCGTGTTTTTGGTATCTTTCAAGTACTTCTCGTGCTGCTTTTGCAACGTCTCCCTTTCCCCCTTTTTGTAAGAGTTTTCTTTTTTTAGCAATTTCTTCAAGAAGTTCTTCTTCATCTTTCTGTGCTGTTATTTTTTCATCAATGTCGTAGAATTTTCCAACTTTTTCTTTTCCAAGTAATTGTATTAGTTTTACTGCAACCATTTCTGGTTCTTTTAGTTGGTTTGGATTTTTTGAATCAATCAAAAACAAATCATATTCTTCTTGTTTGAATGGTATTATTCCTGGCGAGTCAATTAAGTATATTCCTTCTGTGATTTTTACTTTTGTTATTCCCCGTGTGAGTCCTGCTTTTCTGCTTGTCGCAACTCTTCCCCTGCCTCTTCCAGCGAGTGCATTAATTAGTGTGCTTTTTCCAACATTAGGGTATCCGATAATTCCAACAGTTACTCCGTCTTTATCTCCCGCGTTTCCCATTTCTCGTCTTACCATATTAATTCCATCTTTTTCTAGCGCGGAAATAAAAATTACTTTGCCGCCTGTTTCTTTTTCAAGTTTTTTTTTCTTTTCTTCGAGCTCTTTTTTTTCTTCTACAAGGTCTGCTTTGTTTAAAACTAATAGTATTTTCTTTCCGTGTTCGATTACAGTATTTTCAAGGTTAAAGTTTCGAGTTCTATCCACGTATCGTGCATCAAGCACTTCTATTACAAGATCGCTTTGCTTTATTAGCGACGTAACGTGTGCCATAAATCCGCTTCGCATAAGTTTCACTGTATTTCCATTGTTGCTTTATTTACCAAAAATCTTGTTTTTTCTGCGCTTATTTGTTTTAAAATTTGTCCTCTTCGTCGTTCTTTTGCTTTTGGCAGCATTGTATTTAATCGTTTTACTTTTGCTTCTGCCAAATTCGCGCGATGTCTGAGTAGCATTTTCCAGGCATTTTTTGTTTCTTGGTGTTCTTTGCCTTTTTTTTCTACCAGTGTGCGGTATTTTGCTTTGGTAAGTATTGCACTCACGGTTGCTTCGGTTTGCTCTCTTCTTAATATTTGACGTTGTGTTTGCATCCTGCTAACCTTACAAAAGTTTTAATTCTTTAAATAATTTTTTCCCTTCTTCTTCATCTATTGGTCCGCATGCAAACGTAGTTTTGCTCCCTGCTTCAATTTGTGTTCGTCCTGCGTCAGTTATTAGTGCGGATGGGTTTCTTCGTTTCGCTTTTTCGAATAGCTCTAGTAGTTCTTCAGTGTTTTTTACTTTTAAAACAATTTTTTTCATTCCGCTTGATTTCCACTCAGAAATTGTTTCATCGTCGACTTTGTCAAGTACTGATACTGATGCGTGTGCGCATTGGGCTGCGATTTTTCCCTTGTTCATGCCTAGTGATGAATTTACAATAATATATTGAACTAGTTCCATATTCTCACAAGTAATTATTGCGTTTTACTCTTTAAAGCCCTTTCTTTTGCGCAAAGCTAGTTTAAGTTTGTCAGCTTGGCCGGAGAATAATTTATAATGTTCTTCAAACGTGGTTAGATTTTCATTTAGTGCTTTAATTTTTCTCCTCGCATGCGCAATTTCTTCTTGCGCATATCCGCTTTTTGATCGTGTCATTGGTTGCGTGCTTGCCAGGCTGTTCTGTGCCAGTTTCCACTTTAGTTCCGAGTAAGCTGCCATTAGGCCAAATTGGTTAAGTTTCATTTTTAACACTGGTGCACTGTTTTCACCAAAACGTTTTTCTGCTTGTTTAATTTCCAAATCTTGTTGTTTTATCATTTGCTCTTGGTGCGCTATTTGAACCCTGATTGGATTTTTTGTTTTTTGTATTGGGGTGTGTGGGTTATATTGTTTTCCGAAAATAATTTTGTTTTTTGTAACTTTAACTACAAATTTATTTTGTGTAATTTTTACTTGCGCCATAATTAGTTATTTGTTTGGCAGTATTTAAGTATTGCTTAGGGGCGCTTGTGCATTTTGCGCTGTTTTAGAATCGCCGCCGGCTAATTTTTGTCTTTTCTGATCCAGCTTTTTATTTTAGTGATGTAAGTCATCTTCGCGCGGTTTTTCAACTTTTATGTCGTCGCGTTTGTTTTTTACCTTGTAATCATAAATCGCTGCGCGTAGTGCTTGGTCTCCGAGTACTGAGCAGTGTACTTTTATTGCGGGTAGTCCTCCGAGTCGGTCCATAATATCTTTTCCTGATAGTTTTAGTGCTTTTTCTAGTGGGATTCCGCCTTTTTCAGTTAGCATTACTGCTAGCATTGATGTGCTTGCGATTGCGCTTGCGCATCCGAATGTTTTCCATCGCACGTCTTTGATTTTGTCGTCTTTAATTTTTACCCACATTTCCATCATGTCCCCGCATTTGACATTTCCAACTTTTCCGTATCCGTCAAATTTCGCAACTTCTTTTGCGGTTTTCAAGAATTTTTGCGGGTGTAAGAAGTGTTCTCTTACTGTTTCAGTGTAAAACCAATCTGCGCCTTCCATTTTCATTCAATCACCTTTAAAAATAATTTTTTCTAAGTTAAATTTATTCTGCAGTCCTAAATTTTTTATTATTAATTTATTTCTTTGTTGTTTTTTCTATTTCGCTCCATGCGCTTGATATGCTTCTTAGGAATGGTATTATTTCTTTTAGTATTTTTACAGTATAATCAAGTTCTTTTTTTGTTGTTTTGTGTCCAAGTGAGAAGCGTATGCTTCCGTGTGCTAGTCCGTGGCTTCTTCCTATTCCTAATAGTACGTGGCTTGGGTCAAGGCTTTGGCTTGAGCATGCGCTTCCTGTGCTTACTCTGATTCCTGCTTCATTTAATCTTAGTAGTATTGATTCGCCTTCAACTCCTACAAAGGAGTAGTTGACGTTATTCGGTAGTCTTTTGGTGGGGTGCCCATTTAGTAATACATCATTAATTTCTTTTTTAATTTTTTTCATTAAGTAATCTCTTAGTTTTATCATTTTGGCGCTTTTTACTTTTTTTTCTTTATCAGATAGTTCAAGTGCAGTAGCTAGTGCAATTATTCCTGGGACGTTTTCTGTTCCTCCGCGTAAATTAAATTCGTGTCCTCCCCCGTGTATTAGTGCGTCAATTTCCACATTTTTTTTCTTGTAAAGCAGTCCGGTTCCTTTGAATGCATATATTTTGCTTCCATTTATTGTCATCATGTCTATGCCTAAATTTTCGACATTTAAATCCAAATATTCTGCTCCTTGGCAGGCGTCTGTGTGAAAAGTAACTCCGTATTTGTGTGTAATGTCGGCAAGTTTTCGTATGGGTTGTATTGTTCCTATTTCGTTGTTTGCGTACATTATTGTTACAAGTAGTACTTTGTCTTTATTTTCAATTAGTGCTTTTTCAAGGTCTTCTTCTTGCACCATTCCGTATTCATCTGGCGATAAAAATTTTACTTCGAAACCCATTTTTTCCAGCCAGTGCATTGTTTCCATTGTTGCGTGGTGTTCGGTGCTTTGTGTAATAAACATTCCTTTTTTTCCTTCTCGCATTGCGCGAAACGCGATTCCTTTTAGGGCCATGTTTATGCTTTCTGTTCCGCTTCCGGTGAAAATTATTTCTTCTGGTGCGCAGTGTAAAATGTTGGCAATTGTACTTCTGGCGCTTTTGATTGCGTTTTTTGTTGCAAGGCCAGTAGAGTGAAAACTTGATGGGTTGCCGTATATTTTACTAAAGTAGGGCATTGCTGCGTCAAGCGCCTCTTTTCTTGTTGGAGTAGTTGCTGAGTAATCTAAGTAAACAGTTTTTGCGCTTTTCTTTGAATTTTTTTTGTTTTTTGTCAATTTATCACCAAGTAATTTTTTATTTAGTTATGTGCTTTGTGTTTGCAGTATTTTGCTGCGTGTTCTTCAAACACTTCAAATATTGGTTTGTTTTTATTTTTAGTAAAAATATCAGATTTCAAATAGTAGATACTTGTTTTGCCGTCTTTTCTATAATCTACGAAACTGCATTCGCGTAGTTGTTTTAGTGAGTGGCTGACTAAACTTTGCTCTCTTCCTAGTTTTGTGCAAATGTCTTGTACGGTTTGTGGTTTGTCTTGGAGTAAGCAAATTATTTCTGCGCGTAGTTTATTTCCAAGGACTTCCATGCATTTGTGCGGGGCGTGTTCAGTTTTCATATGAACATTAGTTCATATAAGGTTTTTATAGCTATTGGTGTGCTTTAGATTTGCGTACTGGTTCAGTTTAATTAGTTATTCTTGATATCCTGCTCTTATTGCGTCTTTCAAACGCGCATAATACGAATCTTTTTGTTTTATATTATTTTTTTTGCGAGCGTCAAGTGCTTTTGCCCTTTCTAACAGATTTCTAATTTCTGGTTTAGATAAACTATGTAAATTGCTAAGCCCCAGCGAATATAATTCGAAAGCCTCATTAGCCACCCACTTGCGCGAGGCATTTATGTGAAGCGGTTTTTTGCCACCCCAAGGAATTTCGTGTGCAGGGGATACTTTGCGGACCAATGTGAGTCACCGCATATACAATTCTTTCAAAGTATTTATTCATTCTGATTAGTATTTTGTAAGACTCGTTAGCGTAGCCAAGCAAAATAAAAAATCAAAGGCAGTACAATTTATTGTACGGGGCCTTTGTAAGTTATTTTTTTAGTGGTGCCGTCTTCGCCCCACATGTAAGTCATTTCTATTGGTTTGTCTCTTTCAAGTACTAATTGGTTGTCGCCAGGGTTTACAGTTTTTAGAGTAAATAGTCTCGAATACTTTACTACGGCTCTATCTCCCGCATTTTTTAGAAGTTGGTATACTGTTTCGCTGTTTCCGTTTCCAGTAACTTTGTCAAATTCCTCTCCTTCTTCAACATCATAAACCTCGTCAGTGATGTCTTTCTTGAAAGGTGGCTTCCAAGAACTTTTTATTGTCCGTACCTCAAATCTTACCTTCATAATAACACCTTGAAATGCAATTAAATTTCACGTATAAGATGCTTATTTTGTTTATAAATCTATGTTGCCTGCATTTTTTGTTACGCTGTTTTGGGGGGTAATGTTTCGTTAATCACTCGCCGGCACGACCCTTAAACAACCTTTAAATAATCGCTAAACCTTTCTATTGTTGATAGTCATGTTTAATGAGTTTCTAACTGATGCAGTGCGCTTAATTGGCGAGCATCATTCTTTTAATGAAAAGCTTTCTACGTCAATAACTCCGCTAAAATCCGTTCTTTCTCCAAATTTAATAGAAACTATTGTGCTTCCTGCAAAAAAAGTAGTTCTCTCTTGCAGTGTTGCCGGAGTTGATTCTGGGTTTGTTAGTAAGCGTCTTTCTTTTATTGATTTAGTTTTAGTAAAAACCACTGGAGTAATTTTCAAGTACAATAATGGTGAAACGCCTAAAGCAACTTATTATCCTGCGCCTTTTGCTTTTCCTCAGCCAACTCTTTTAAGGCAGGGGTTGGAGAAAGACGAGGAGTCTCAAAGTGTTTCGTTAATTCGTCTTAAGGAGGAAGTTAATTGTTCAATTGATGTGATAAAAAAATTCAAGCCCGAATTTTTGTTCATTGATGGGTCTATTGTTCCACAGTATCAGGATAAGCCTAGAAAAGAATCTGAGCTAAATAGCGATTATCATTCAATTATTTCGCTTTTTCAAAAGTTGTACAAAACCGCTGAAGATAATTCCTGTACTCTGATTGCGTGTGTTGAGGATTCGAGAGGTACTAGATTTAGTCAGCTTCTTGAGGAGGAGATTCTTCCAAAGCACCCGCAAATTAAATTAAAAATAAATTCTGCTGTTTTAAAATCTTCTTTTGACGCTTCGTTGCTTGATTATTATTTGCGTACTGGTGAGCGTACTTTTGCTTTTCCTTATACAAATTCGCCCGAAGCGCATGCGATTTTAAAGGATTATTCTGCGGAGTGGAGTAAAAGTATTTTTGTTTTCTATCTTAAGCCTACAGAGTTTGATAAGCCTCTTAGAGTTGAATTTCTATGCAAATCAGCTAAGCAAAGCCCAGTTTCTCTAAAAGAGTGCGCGGATAAAATTGCGCAAGTTACGTATACGCTTAGTTCTCTTCATAAAGAGTATTCCTTTCCAAGTATTTTAATCGAAGCCGATTTGCGTGCGGGGCTCTCCGAACAGGAGATTAGTGTAGTGTATGATCGTTTGATAGATCGCCTTGGTTCAAAAATAAGGATGCGTAGGAACGCTAGGCCGTTTGGGTGAAATTTATGAAAAAAATTGTTCCAGAAAGTAAAGGTCTTCCAGTTTACCAGTTTGATAAAAACTTTTTTACTGGGCCAAGCAATCTTGAAGTGGTTAAGATTCTTAGCGAACGCGGGGTATCAACAATTTTTTCAGTTTTGCCAAAAACTACTGGCTTTGCGTTTAAGCTTAATGAATATGCAAAAAAATACGGGATTAAAGTAGTTTATTTTAATCATTCAGCATATCGATCGCCGGACTTTTCATTGCTTGTCGCAAAGCAAGCGTTTAAACTTTCTCGCACCAAAAAAGTAGCTGTTTGTTGTATTGATGGAAATTTTTCAACTCACGTAGTTGGTTCTGATTTTTTAAAATTGAAAAGATCAGAATCCGAACTCAAAAGAAAAAAATTAAAAGTGCCTCAAATAAAAAATAAGTGCATGGGAATTGTTCGGAGGCGTATTAAATGATTAAAGCAGTAGTTTTTGATTTGTGGAATACTCTTGTTAGTGATTCTCTTGATTTTCCAAAATTAATTTCTTTATTAAAACAGGAGCATCTTTCAAGAAAGGAGTTTATTGAGAAGTACGAGAAGTCTGTTCAGCTTAAGCGTTACAAAAGCTTTTCAGAAATGCATTTGGATTATTTGCGCGCTTTTAATCGTACTCCAAGCGAGCTTGCTGAAAAGATGCTTCATGAAATTTATTTTAAGCGGGCGAATAGGATAAAGATTTTTTCAGATGTTGAAGATGCCTTAAGTTCTCTTAAAATAATGAACTTAAAACTTGCACTTCTTTCAAACACTGAGAATATTATTACTGACAAAATTGCCAAGGAAACGAATCTATTCGCCCATTTTGATGCTTTGTGCCTGAGTTGTGATATTGGCGCGCTTAAGCCGAGCAAAAAAGCTTACTTTTGCGTTCTTTCTAAATTGAAAGTAAAACCAAGTGAAGTGTTAATGGTTGGCGATTCTTTGCGTGCGGATATTGGGGGTTCAAAAAAAGCGGGGCTGCACAATTGTCTAATAAATCGTTCGGGCAGAATATTGGATTATGCGGATGTAGTGCCTGAGTTTGAAATCAAGTCGTTAAAGAAAGTAGCGCGGGTTGTTGGTGAATTGAATGAAAGGAAAAAGTAGTTTAATGGGTTCATCAAGGGTTACTGTTGCAATAAAAAAAATAGGGGCTGTTGCGCGTGCAATTGATGGCACAAGTGCATTAAACGCTGCACTTCCAAGGGCTTCGTTTCGGCAGGTTTCAAATGCTGTTGTTGTTCATGCAGGTAGTTTGCGTGTGTTATCAAGAGAGTCAGGATTGATTGGAAAAAAATTTGTTGGTGACTTTAAGAAACCGTTAAATAAAAATAAAAAAGTAATTAGGAGAAGACCTTGGCCAAAGCAATCCGTAAGAAGGATTCCTTTGCGCACAGTTCCAAGAAGGTAAATTTAAGGTGATTTTTATGCAAAGAGAGCAGTTAGGAACAATTGTTTCAAATCTTGAGGGGCCTAGTCCGTCCACAGTTTCTTTTGTAATAAATAATGGCAAGGCTCACAAAGGAATGTTTGCGGAGCTTGAGTATTCTGAAGGATTAATGATGCTTTTAGTTGAGGATGTAATTAAAACAAATCGTTATTTTGAGCGCCCTGATTCGGTTAAGGTAATGGGCGAGGAATTAGAAAAGAATTTTCCTGCGGCCGAGTGGGAGTTTCTAATCGCAAAAGCTCGTCCGCTTGGAGTTTTCACAGATACTTTGGTAAATCGCCCCACCTTTCCGCCGTCCCCAGGGACAAAAGTTTTTGTTGCAGATAATGAAAGAATAAAAAAGTTCTTGGGTTTGGAAGAGAAGGGAATTGATTTGGGTAAGTTGCAGTTTCATGATGTTGAGCTAAAATTAAATTTATCAAAGCTATTGCAAAAGCATTTGGCGATAGTTGCAACTAGTGGTGCTGGGAAGTGTCTAAGTTATTCAAGCAGGATTCAGTTAGCTGATGGTTCTTTTGAGAAAATCGGGAAATTAGTTGATAACGAATTAGAAAAAGGAAGTATTTTTGCAGACGGTGTAGAATATGCGATTAATAATAATTCGTCTTTAAAAGTTTTTTCTTTAAATTTGGATAATGCCCTTGTTCCTTCAAGAATAAATGTTTTTGCAAGAAGAAAAGCCCCTGGAAAACTGCTTTCAATTAAAACTCGCGCAGGGAAATATATTGAATGTACTCCTGAGCATTTAATTCCGACATTTAATAAAAGCGCTAATATTGATTGGCTTCCTGCTTCTGAATTAGCTGTTGGCGATTTTTCTTTATCCCCTAGATTTTCATCAGCTGGGGAAAATAAAACAATTTCTTTAAATAAAATTCAAAAAAGGAACGGAAAAGATTGCCCGGAAAAGATATTGATTGATACAGATTCTGCAAGATTTTTTGCGTATGTGCTGGCAGAAGGCCATAATTTTGGCAATGGATTTTCGTTTTCTAATTCAAACAAAGATGTGATGAAAGATTATTTTTATGTTTGTGAAAAATTAGTTAATGAAAAACCCCATTTCACAAAAGGTGAAAAAGAATCGCGTGTTTATAACAAGGTTCTGGCAACAGCATTAAAAGAAATTGGTTTTACAAGTTCGAGTTGGACTAAATTTGTTGCAAAGGAAATTCTTCAAAGCAGTGAAGAAGTAATAACTTCATTTTTAGGTGCGTTTATTGATTGTGACGGGCACGTTTCTAAAAAATCCGTTGAAGTCACCTTAGCTAGTGTAGAATTGATTGATGCAATAGAAAGTATGTATTCTCGTTTGGGGGTTAATTCGCATAGGCACATAAAGAAGGTAAAAGGTCGCGAATATTCACAGTTAATAGTTTCGGGTGCAAAAAACTACCAGATTTTGAATGAGAAACTGTTTTTACGTATCGATTATAAAAATGCAGCATTGAATAGACTGAGTTCGCTTAATGCAAATACTAATGTTGATGTTGTTCCAAATTTATCAGCTGTATTAAAAGAAATTTCTTCAGTTATCTCTATTCATCAGCCAGGGTTTCGCGCATTATCAAATTATTTTCCAAGAAAAGATAATCCCTCATTTTCTTCACTGGAAAAATGGATTGGTGTTTGTAGCACACAAATTTTAAAGCTTCAAACAGGCATTCAATCAATTAAAAATGTATTTTTTTCATTACCAAATATAACCGAAGAAGAAGCTTTGTGTGTGGTGAGAGAAAATTATGGGGAATTTGATTTTAACGAAATTGCGCATAATTCAGGCGTTTCTTCAACTACTGCGCGCAGGGTAGTTAGGGGGATTACCGCTCCAAAAGTAAGTACCTATAAATTAGCAGCTAATTGTTTGCGTTTGAAAAATCAATCTGATTTGGGCGTAGAAAAAATATTAGAAGTAAATATTAAAGAAAATTCTCGCATTCTGCAAGAGTTTTGCAAATTGGCAGGCATCAAGATGCAGGAATTATGTGCTAATTGCGGATTTAGCATACAAATTTTGAATACTTGGGCAAATAACGGGAATTCTTTTAATTATTCAAATTTTTATAAATTAGCTAATTCAGTATATCTTCATGCAATAAACCTTGAAGATAAGCTTCCATTAATTGAAAAAAAGCTTTCTTACTTGAAATCAATTATTGACTCAGGGTTGTTTTTTGATGAAATAACCTCAATAAGTGAAATAAAATCTTCATCCGAATATGTTTATGATCTTTCAATAGAGCATAGTAATTTCATTTCAAACGGCTTACTAGTTCACAATAGTTACTTTGTCAGCGTTCTTCTCGAGGAGCTTCTTTCTCGCTCGCGCGAGCAGGGGCAGATAGGGATTGTAGTTCTTGATACTCACGGCGAGTATACTTGTTTTGGCGAACCTGTTTCAAAAGAAAATGCAAAGTCGCATATTGATTTTTCTAGTAAAACAAGAATTGTTGATGCTTCTAAAATAAAAATCGCGTGTTCAAAGTTAAGCGTTTTTATGGTATCTTCTTTAATCTCTGATGTTTCGCCTACTCAAAAGAGGGCGCTTGGAAATATTCTATCAAAATTAAATGCCGAAATGCGTAGTGGTGCTGGCCCTTTTGATTTGGGCGCGATTCGTTCTGAGATTGAGCATGTTGATAACGAAAAAACAGCAGCTTCTTTGCACGCAATAGTTACTGATCTTGAGGAAATGAATTTGTTTGGTAAAATTGACGAGCCGAGTATTACTGATTTAGTAAAACCTGGGCAGTTAGTAGTAATTGATCTAAATAGTGTTATTTCAGAAAAGAAGAAGCAGTTTATTGTTGCGTATATTTCTAACAAATTATTTAATGAAAGGCGTTCTCACACAAAAAAGATTCCGCCTTTTGCGTTGTTTGTTGAGGAGGCGCATAATTTCCTTCCTGAGGGGACTGCTGCTGAGCATGCCGTTGCTCGCTCGTATCTTCGCACAATTGCAAGAGAGGGTAGAAAGTTTGGTGCTTCGCTTGTAGTAATTTCTCAGCGCCCAAAGCGTCTTGACACAACAACTCTTGCGAATTGCAACACTCATGTAATATTGCGTATAACAAATCCATATGATCTTGATCACATTTCTCAGTCTTCTGAAGGATTAGATAAATCAAGCGTTGGAATTATTTCTTCTCTGCGTGTCGGAGAAGCGTTAATAGTTGGCGAAGCGGTTCATGCCCCCACGTTTTTCAAAGTTCGTTTGCGTAAATCTTCTCCAAGTCGTCACGAGTCAAACTTAGAAGATGCTGCAAAAGCATTTTACGCTGATGAATTGGAAAAGGATGATGAAATAAATTCATTTCTTTAAAAAATAATTAAAATTAAAAATTTAGTGCGATTAATTATTTCGTGTGGTTGAATGGAATCAAAATCACAAAATAAGTTTATTCTTGTTGGTTGCGGCGCATTAATAATTAATGATAAAAATGAAGTTCTTCTTCTTTTGCGTTCAAAGGATTTAGAAAACGAGGGTGGTATGTGGGCTCGCCCCGGAGGAAAATTAGAGTTTGGCGAAACTGTTGAGGAAGCGGTTGCGAGGGAAGTTATGGAAGAGCTTGGAGTTGTAATTAAAGTTGAAAAAATTCTTGAAGTGACTTCAATTATATCCCCTAAGAAAGGAACTCATTGGGTTGCGCTTGGTTATTTGGCAAGAATTATTTCGGGCACTCCAAAAAACATGGAGCCAAGTAAATCAGATGAAGTTAAATGGTTTCCAATTAATTCTCTTCCAAAAAATACTTCTAATTATACAATTAATGCGGTTAGTGCTTATTTGAAGATGCGAGCGCTAAAATAGGTTTTTAAGTCTTAAGTCTTTTTGTTATTTTTGGACTTTTTCTTACTTCTTCAAATAGTTTTGTGCTATGTGCTTTTTTCATTGCGGCAAAAGCCTTTTTGATTTCCTCGTATCTTACTTGCTTAAACACGGTTCTGATTTTTCGTAGGCTTTTAATCCCGAAGAACGCTAGCGGGGTGGTTTCTCTTGTCAGGGCATTGGTTTTGAATCTGCTGATGCCTATGCTTTTTAAGTGGGGGGTTGTATTTATCGGGGTTATATTTTCCAGAGTAATAAACAAGAGTTTTTCTTGTTTGAAAGTCAATTGTGTAAATTTTATTTTTGTTTTTGATTTCAATTGCAAAGTGCAGGAATGGTGCTTTTGTGTGTTCCCCGATTTTTTCTTCTGCAACCAATACAGTTTCAAATCCTCTTTCTTTTAACATTGTTATTGTGGCCATTGTCCAGTCAAGGCAGGGGTTCATGTAGTTTGTTTGTCTTGATAGAATTATTTCATTTGCGCTTCTTTTACCATAGCGCGCTTCATAGTTTTTTGGGTC
The DNA here is from genome assembly GCA_037141515.1 of archaeon. Classification (GTDB taxonomy): domain Archaea; phylum Iainarchaeota; class Iainarchaeia; order Iainarchaeales; family JAAZKV01; genus JAAZKV01. Next base: position 3,347 of record JBAXCL010000014.1, on the reverse strand, counting down.
CCACATGGTTAAGTTGATATTGTCCCTGACCCATTTTGCAGTTTTTATTGCATCTTTTAGTGTGGGCAGGGTGTAGCCTTCAGGAATATATTCATCTTGCAGTATTTTAATCTTCTTTTTAATGAGATTTTGTCTTGTTTTTTCTCTTCACGCCGGCACGGCACTTCCAAAGCGTATTTAAATGCCAAAAGTCGAGTCTGTTTTATGTCCCAACACGACACAGATTTGCTCAGCGTTAGCGGCAGTATTAGCGTTTCGCATAGTGATGTTTTTTACCTTACGAAGGTTTCCTATAATGAGGCTAAGCACGAGATGCTTGTAGAGTTTTCTAATTCAAAGTCCCGTATTGTTGAGCGTCATCGTTTCTTTCCCTTTACTTTGTTTTCTAACATTATTGAAAAAGATAAACTTCAGGATCTTTTGCTCTCTGCTGGATTTAAAGGTTTTAGTCTTGAGGATGAAAATAATCTCATTTGCCTTAAGGCGTTGTCATTTTCAGATTTAAAAAAGATTAGTAATTCTCTTGTAGTTTTCATTAACAAAAAACCTTTGGTTCTTGAACCTGAGCGCGCTTTTTTGATTTCAAAAAACTGGAGTTATTTAGATTCTTTTGAAAAGCAAAGTAATAAACTTTACAAAGTTAGTCCTTTGGAAAAAGCCACTGTTGAGAGTTTTGTCCATTCTCTTGACCTTGGTTTTTTCCTTACTAAAGAAATTCCATTTTCCGAGGCTTTGCGCGTAAACGAATCTGATGCTTTGTTTTTAGTCGACTTGGCCGCTTGGAGTAATATTCTTTCACTTCCAATAGATAAGGTTCCAAAAGAGGTTCATGAGAAGGCCGAAGTTTTCCTCGAAAACATTTTCTTTAAGCATGGTGAATTGCTTTCTTTTAATTCGCAGGAAAAGATTTACACTAAAAGTGGTTTTGAGCCGCTTGGTTTTGGCGATCCGCTTTCAAAAATTGATTTTTCTCCAGTTTGGGCGTCTCTTTTTTCAAATAACTTTTTTAATATTGGCCCTGAAACAAGGAATTGTTCTTGCTGTGTCCCAGTTGTGCTTGAAGCGAATAATCTTCTCCCATCTTCTTTGATAAAAGTTCGTTTCTTGGACGATAATATATTTTATGAATCGTTCTCGGAGAGTTTTTCATTCGACTTTCACAATTCTAATCCTGCAAAGGATGCGCGTGTGAGTAAAAAGAAAGAATTTTTCCTTTCTTCTTTTCCAATAGGCCCTTTTTTCAAAAATGATTCTGCACTTGTGCCGTTGATGGATGCAAAGCGTTTGATTGACGAGAAAAAAGCGGTTTTAGTTTCAAGTAAGGATGTTTCGCAAGAGTTAGGCTTTTTGGAAATTGCTCAAATTTCAAAGAACACCAATCCAATTCATGAACTTAATTGGTTTTGCAAAAATAAAGAAAGTTTTTTCTCAAAAGAAGTGCGTTCTTCTAATTCTATATTGTTTGCGCTTCGAAAAGTTTTGGATAAATTCGAAAATAACTTGTTTTTAGATTATAATTTTTCAAATTTGTTTTTCTCCGCAGTGTATCGTTCACTTAGTTTTTCCCTTTGTGAGCTTCCAAATCAATTAACAAACCCCAATTCCAAGTTCTTTTCGACTGAACTCGCAAAGAGTATTGTTTCTGTTCAGGAATCAACTATTTCGAAATTTAAAGAGTTTTCAGAGAAAGAGGGTTATAGGGTTCTTCACGCCAATAAAAATAGTGCTTTTGTCAAGGGTTTTTCTTCTCTTAAGCTTGCAAAGGATTTTTCATCTAAAACTTCTCTTCCTCAGCCCCAGATTGTCGGTTTTTCAAGAAAAGCTCTTGGCGGGTTTGCCTAGTAGCCTTGTTTAAACCATGTTTTTTGAGCCCCTAAGGCAACACTTTTAAAGCTTGCTTTGCGACAATTATGTACTGGTGAGTGTTTGGTTAGGTTAACTCGTTTTGAATTTACAAGAGTATTATCAGCAAGGGCGTTGCAGCTTTCTTTAGGAGCGCCTCCTTTAGTTAAGCGCACTAGTGAACTTTCAATGCTTGATGTTGCTGAGAAAGAATTTCATCAAAAAGTATTGCCTTTGAGTATTTTAAGAAAATTCCCTAACGGTAACGTTAAGAGAGTAGAGTTGTTCGATTAATTTGGTGATAATATGGGTAAATCAGTAGCAAAGAAAATTAAGTATGAAGGGGAAGTTTTGCTTGAAGAATTTCCTGCAAAGTTCGGTAAGGATTTTGTTAAAAACAAGCGTTCTCTTGATGAGATAAAAGAATTACAGTTATCAAAAGTTACTAGAAATGTTTTGGCTGGGTATATCGTTCGCCTTGCAAAGCAGAAAGAAGCTGAGAAGTTGAAATAATATTTATGCGTCGCATATGTTTTGCCACAGGTAATCTTTACCGCTTGATTGGTAAGTGCGATGTAATGGATTTAATCTCCCGTCTTGATATTGATGGGGTCGAATATACTTATGGAAAAACACTCGCAGAGAGGCCTTTGCGGGAAAAAGATTTTGATATTTTAAATAATTATTCACAAGTTAGTTTTCATTCTCCTTTTAGGTTTTCTCGGTTTGAGTTAAGTAAAAATGAATTTAAATCCCAGTTTCATAAAATAGAATCTGATTATTTTAGAGTTAATGCAAAGGGGTTAGTTACGCATCCGACGCAAGTACTTGATAAAATCCCGTCCAAAATAAATTTTTTAACAGAAAACCTTAACCCGAAGAAAAGTAAACCGCGTCCGCGTCTTGGTTTTGAGAAGGTACTTAATGCAAATCCTGATTATGGGTTGTGTCTTGATGTAAATCATGCTTATGATTGGTCTAAAGTAGAAACTGCGCGCATTGTAAAGAAATGGTCTAATAGAATAAAGCAGATTCATTTGAGTAATAATCGTTTTGGTAAAGATCATCTAACATTTGAAAAAATAAACAAGTCTTTTATCAAATCAATTGAACCAATTCTTGAACTTGACGTACCAATAATTATCGAAGAGGATATGCATTATACAAAGATTACCGAAATCAAAGCTGAAGTTAAGCGTGTAAAAGAAATTTTAGGTTTTTAATTATTAAATTTGTTGTGCGGTTTGTATCATTTCTGCTTTTGTAGCTTCGTCATTGTCTTTGTTTCGTGTAAGTAAATACAAGTTGCTGCTTGCCGCAGTTTCTAATTGTTTGTCGTGTGTTATTACAAATATTTGTTCTACTAGTCTTGGCATTTGTTCGCGCAGCATTTCGCTTAATTTGGCAACAGCGTTTGAATCAAGGTTGTGTGTTGGTTCATCCAAAATAAGCATAGATAATTTCTTAGTTAATACGAGTGAGAATGCAATTCTTATGCATAGTGC